>NZ_JAHHPS010000508.1:0-13777 GCF_024606275.1 Endozoicomonas sp. SESOKO4
GTTCACTTCAGCAGTCCCAGTCTCTGGGGGCTGCTGGACTGGTAGGGAAAGAAGTATGGGTTGAGTCCAACAGTCTGTCGGTAGAAGAGGCAGGTCAGTTCAGCGGAAGGACTGAGTTGCAGGTCAATGCTTCGGACGTCCTTATTCGGGTTTATACGCCGGATGGTAGTCTGGTTCAGTCCAAATCACTGGGTCAACAGTCCGCAGGTATCGTTCCATTCACTCTCGATGATCTTGTTCCCGGGCAATACACAGTCACGGCAACCGGAGTCAACGGTAATGAAGCATACAGCGGTACGCTGTCTATGAAATCTACGGTGTCTGGTATCAATATGACCAATGCCGGAGCTGAATTAAGGCTTGAGGGCATGGGATCTGTGCCACTGTCTTCTATCTCGATCATTGGCAACTGAGACTATCAGGGAGGGTAAGGAATGTCGTTTAGAATTGGGTTGACCGGATTAAATGCTGCACAGCAGGATCTGGAAATTGTCAGTAATAATATTGCCAACAGTAATACCATTGGCTTTAAAGGGTCCCGCGCAGAGTTTTCTGATGTTTATGCTTCTTCGATAGGAGGCGGTAATGGTCAGGTGGCAGGTGTTGAGGTGGCCTCTATCAGCCAGCAGTTCTCCCAGGGCAATATCACTTCCACAGAAAATGCTCTTGATATGGCGGTTAATGGTCAGGGTTTTTTCGTAGTTAATGACAATGGCCAAATGAATTACACCCGGGCAGGCTTCTTTCAGTTAGATGCCAATAATAACGTGGTGAATAATAAGGGCCTCAGGCTTCAGGGGTATTCAGCGGATGCATCGGGCAACGTACTGGCTGGTACCCAGACCGACCTGAAAATCAACCAGACCTCTATACCCGCTCAGGCTACTACCGATGTGGTGACGCTGGCTAATCTGGATGCCAGAACGGATGCCATTACTCCCGCTGTGCCAATAGACCCAACCAACCCGTCCACCTTTAATTCCACTATGGCATTTAATGTTAATGACAGTCTGGGTGGAAGCCACACCGTCAGTATGTATTTTGCAAAAACGGCAGATAACGCCTGGGACATTGAATTTTATTTTGACGGACAGGGGCCTGACTTGACCCAGCCTGTCACGTTTAATAACGATGGAACACTGGCAACGCCTGTCGGTGGCGGGGTAACTCTGGGTATTCCAGCCGGGGATGCCCGACTATCGGGTGCTGCTGCAATGAGCTTCGACATAGATATTTCAGATTTCACTCAGTTGGGCACTGACTCAGCGGTAAACCGGGTAACCCAGAATGGCTTTCCTCCAGGCTCACTCAACGGTATTCAGATTACTGCAGACGGTATTCTTCAGGCTCTTTACTCCAACGGACAAACTCAGGTTCAGGGGCAGATTGTTCTGGCTGATTTTGCTAACGACAGTGGTTTGATTCCTATGGGGGACAGTCTCTGGCAGTCGAGCTTCGCTTCAGGTAACCCAGCTTTGGGTATTCCGGGGGCCGGTGTTATGGGGTCACTGGAGTCAGGAGCACTGGAACAATCTAATGTCGATATATCCCTGCAACTGGTGCGTTTGATTGAGGCCCAGAGTAACTATCAGGCCAACGCCAAGACCATTGAAACCAGTAATAACCTTACCCAGGCACTGATGAATATTATCTGATGGATAAAGTACTTTATATCAGCACCGCCGGAGCCAATCTGGCCATGCAAGCCCAACAGGTGCATGCCAATAACCTGGCTAATGTCTCTACCCCCGGATTCCGCCGGGACTTTGTTAGCAGTATGGCTGTGGAAATGTCGGGTGATGGTCATGAAGGACGGGTGATGCCCAAGCTGCGTGGACTGGGTAGCCGTTTCGCCAGCGGCTCAATGGATACTACTGGTCGTGCAATGGATGTTGCGATCAGTGGCAGTGGCTGGTTTGCGGTCAAGGGCAGTGATGGCAATGAAGCATATACCCGTGCCGGACAGTTCAAAATAGATGATGAAGGCAATGTACTAACCGCCCGGGGGGATGCCGTTATCGGAGATGGCGGACCTCTTCAGTTACCGGATAATCAGTCTGTCTCCTTTGGTGTAGACGGTACAATAAGTATCGTGCCTGCTGAGGGCGGCAATCCTGTTCAGGTAGGCCAGTTAAAGCTGGTGAACCCGGCTATTACAGAAATTACCAAAGGCGCAGACGGGCTTTTTCGTTCTATTGAGGGCGGAGAACTGGAGGCCGATCCGGAAGTCAGGTTACGAAGTGGTTTTCTTGAAGGCAGCAATGTGAATGCCCTGGAAGAAATGGTGTCGTTTTTAAGCCTCAGCCGTCAGTTTGAGGCCCAGATGAAGTTGATGAAAACCGCAGGAGACATGGCTTCTGCGGGTGACCGATTAGTCAGAGATCAATAACGGACAGCAGATAACAACTTATAGCTCAGAGGACGAGCCTATGAATCCCGCATTATGGGTCAGTAAGACAGGGCTGGCTGCTCAGGAAAAGCAGATGTCCATCATTTCCAACAACCTGGCCAACGTCAATACCATCGGTTTCAAACGGGATCGGGCCAGCTTTGAAGATCTCTTTTATCACATTGAAAAGCAGCCGGGGGCTCTGTCAGACCAGGACAACGAACTGCCTTCCGGCTTGCAGATAGGAACTGGCGTAAAAATTACCGGAACCCAGAAAGTGTTTACTCCCGGCAGTTATGAAACCACCAAACAGGCACTGGATGTGGCAATCATTGGTAATGGCTTTTTTCAGTTTACACAGCCCGATGGAACCGCTGCATTCTCCAGAAATGGTCAGTTTCACCTGAATGGAGATGGTCAAATAGTGAATGCCAGTGGTTTGCCTTTGGAACCGGGCATTACCGTACCCGCTGACGCCACCGGAATCAGTATTAGTGAAGATGGCATTGTTATGGCAACCATTCAGGGGCAGGTTGATCCGACAGAAATAGGCCAGATCAGCATTGCTAATTTTGTTAATCCGGCTGGTCTCGTGGCTCTGGGGGGGGAATCTGTACCTGCAATCTGCCGCCAGTGGTGACGCGATAGAAGGCACTGCCGGTCAGGGAGGTTTGGGTTCGCTGAAACAGTTTACTCTGGAAACATCTAATGTCAGCTCAGTGGAAGAGCTGGTCAATATGATATCGGCACAGCGAGCCTATGAAATGAACTCCAAGGTCATTGCTGCGGCTGATGAAATGATGCAGTTCGTTAACCAGACTCTTTAACAGGGTTGGATAGAGGACAGAGAATGAGACTTCTGTGTTTTATAGCCATGTTTATGCTGTTTGGTTGTTCGAGTGCACCCCGCCAGGGTGACACCAAACCTGCTGGTCAACATCAGCAGGTGACAAAGGGCCCCGAACCTGAAGCGGAAAAAATGGTTGCTGATAACGCTGTCTTTCAAAAGGAAAGCTCCCACAACGAATCAGTTTATCCCAATGGCAGCCTGTTTAATGCCAACTATGGCAACTTTATGTTCTCCGACCGCCGTGCCTACCGTCTGGGCGATATTCTGACCATCGAGCTGGAAGGTACCACGAATATCAGCATGAGTGGTTTAAGTAAAGTCGACAAAAATAATGCCATCAGCATTCCTGATCCGACCCTGTTGGGTAAAACCAGTGCAGCTATTCTTGGCGGGGGCCGATCTCTGGCCTTTGAAGTTCAGCCTTCCAGAAGTTACGGAGGCAATACTTCCGCCAGCCGTGGAAATAGCCTGAAGGGTAATATTGCCGTGAAGGTGGTCGAGGTTTTCAGTAATGGCACCCTGAGGGTTGAGGGAGAAAAATGGTTGACCATCAATTCGGGTAAGGAGCTGATCAAGATCAGCGGGCTGGTCCGTCCGGAAGATATCAAAACGGATAACAAGGTTTCGTCTGAGCGACTGGCTGAAGCAAAAATTGATTACGTGGCATTGGGCATTAACTCCGATGCCCATGAACCGGGCTGGGTGAGCAAAATGCTTAACAGCCCATGGTTTCCATTTTGACGGGAGTCACTATGTCTTTAACACGGTGGGGACTGATTTTTCTTATGCTCGTTGTGGCGGGCAATGCCAGTGCCCGTCGTTTGCTGGATATGGTGGATGTTGAAGGGGTCAGAAATAATCAGTTGATTGGTTACGGTCTGGTGGTCGGGCTTGATGGTACCGGAGATAAATCAGCATTCACCAAACAGTCGCTGGTGAACATGCTCAGAGAGTTTGGATTGACCATCAACAGTTCGGATGTGAATTCAAAAAATATTGCAGCGGTAACCGTCCATGCCAGCTTGCCTCCGTTTGCCCGTCCGGGTCAGAAAATAGATGTATCAGTGTCTTCTATTGGTGATGCCAAGAGCCTGAGAGGAGGAACTCTGCTCCTGACACCGATGAAAGGTATCAATGGTGAGGTGTTCGCAGTCGCCCAGGGAAGCCTGATTGTGGGCGGAGTTTCTGCTGAAGGGTTGGCAGGAACGGCGGATGCGCCCATCGCTGGTAGCCGTATACAGATTAACACTACCAACGGCGGTCGCATTCCCGGAGGTGCATTGGTTGAGCGTTCAGTGAAGAGCGCTTTTAACTTTGGGGAGCAGTTGGTACTGAATTTAAAAGAACCGAGCTATACCAATGCCCGCAGGGTAGTGACAGCCATTAATAATCACTTTGGCCCCAAAGTCGCCAATGCCAGCAATGGAGTTTCTATTCTGGTCTCGGCTCCCAGAGACAGTAGCCAGCGGGTGGCATTTATGTCCATGCTGGAAGGACTGAATGTTGAAACGGCAGATCCTTCGGCACGTATTATTTTCAATTCCAGAACAGGCACTGTGGTAATGGGCGAGCATGTTCGTGTTCGCCCGGCTGCAGTCAGTCATGGCAACCTCGTCGTTAAAGTCCGGCAGACAACCTCGGTATCACAACCAGGTGCATTCTCTCAGGGAGGTCAGACGGAAGCCATATTGAACAGTGATGTCACAATAGAAGAGCAGAATGCTGCCATCTATATGGTTAAAGAAGGCGTTACTTTGCAGGAAGTGGTCATGGCTATTAACGGTGTCGGAGCGACACCCACAGACTTGATGTCCATTCTCGAGGCTCTGAAAGCAGCCGGGGCTCTGGAAGCTGAGTTAATTGTGATTTAAATGGATTTACGATAAGGGCGTTCGATATGGATATTGGAAGCAGTCTGTCAGCTAAACATCTGGCCAATATTTATCAGCCGGAACCCGGTCAGGGAAAAGGTCCGGAAGACCTGAAAGAAGCAGCAGAGGCCTTTGAAGCCATATTTGTTAACGAATTACTCAAGAGTATGCGAAGAGCCAATGAAGCGATGATGAGCAGCTCAGACTTGCCGATGTCGGGTAAAGATGTGCAGTTTTTTCAATCGATGTTTGACAGCCATATTGCCGGACATCTGGGTAAAGAAGGCGGGCTGGGCATAGCTGAAGCACTGGTAAGGCAGTTGGGTGATAAAGACGACAGGCTTAATACTGAACGTTAATCGGGGTAGATGACATGAGTCTGACACAGATAGGTATTTCTGGATTACAGGCCAGCCAGACATCGCTTAATGTCGCCAGTAACAATATTGCCAATGCCGAAACAGAAGGCTATAGCCGTCAAAGAGTTTACTGGTTCCCGACTTACACTTTGCATCCGGGAGTCGGTACCAAGGGAACCGGTGTTAATGCATCCAGCGTCGACCGAATAGCCAATAGTTTTCTTACTGCCCAGATGTGGGAGAGTCAATCTCTGGCGGAAAAGACAGCCACTTTTTCGGGATACATCGACTCGCTGGATCAATGGTTGGGCGATGACAGCACATCGCTTACCTCAGGCCTTGAGAGTTTCTTTACAACACTTAATGGCGCAACGGTTGATCCTTATTCCAGTGCTGCCAGACAAGTCATACTCAGCGAAAGTAATAAGCTGGCTCAGCAGTTTACAACACTGAATAACCAAATTGTCGGTCATCAGGGTTTAGCCGGGAGGCAATTGGAGGCTTCGGTTGCAGAAGCGAATGGTTTGCTGGCAAATATAGCGGGCTTTAATGACCAACTAAAGAAGATCAGTGCCAGTGGTGAGGTTGCCAACGAGATGCTTGACCAAAGGGATCTCGCCGTCAAAGAATTATCAAAGCTGATGGGCATCAATGTTCTGGAGCAGCCTGATGGCAATCTCAATATTTACCTGAAATCAGGTCAGCCACTGCTGATCGGTGATCAGAGAAACAGCCTGAGTGTTACCGGCTCAGCCAGCCATCCTGATGGCTTTTCATTGGCGTTTGAAAGTGATTCTGCCTCCCTTCAGGTGCACGGTGATCCGGGGGGCAGCATTGGCGGCATCCTGAATTACCAGAATGGCACTTTAAGACAGGCTCAGAATGAGATTGGGCGTCTGGCAGTAGTCATAGCTTCGACGATCAATGCCCAGCTAAGACTGGGGGAGGATGTCAATGGCAACTCCGGCGTGGATCTTTTTTCTGATCTGACTAATCCTGCCAGTGGTATCTTTTCGCTGGATGTCGCCTCCACCTCAGTGTCCGATATGAGAATTACTGACAGTTCCCAGCTGAAAGCCAGTGACTATGATCTGCGGGTAGATAACACCGGCAACTATGTTATTACCCGGTTGAGCGATGGGGTTCAGTTCAGTGGCAGCTTGTCCGGAGCAGGTACTGATACCCTGAGTTTTGATGGCGTTGAGATTGATATCAACGGTGCCGCTACTGATCAGGCTTACCGGTTGTCACCGGTGCGTTATGGTGCAAGAGATATTGATGCTGTTCTGACGGAACCTTTTGCTCTGGCTCTGGCAGCACCGGGTAGTGGTGTGGCCGATAATTCGAACTTGCAGACAATTCTGCAACTTCAGAATGATGCTCTGATAGAGGGGCAAAGTAGCCTGACTGAAAGCTATACCCGGTTTATTGGCGATATTGCGGTACAAACTTCTCAGGCGAAAACAGAAGCCGATGGTGGTAAAAAACTGTTTGAGCAGGCTGAAGCAAGCCGCAATGCCTACAGTGGTGTCAATCTGGATGAAGAGGCTGCCAACCTTTTACGCTTTCAGCAACTCTACAGTGCTAATGCTCAGGTAATTTCAGTGGCCCGGCAGACATTTGATTCATTGCTCAGAATGTTCTGATAAAGACAGGGAGCCAAAAATATGCGTATCAGCAGCATCAATTTCAATAATGTCATGCTCAGGGCTATGCAGGACGGTATGGCCAGACTGGCTGTAACCAATGAACAGATGGCATCCGGAAAACGTATCCTGCAACCCTCGGATGACTCCGTTGATACAGTCAAAATTCTTCAGATCAAGAATGAAGTAACGGCTATAAAACAGTATGAAGATAATATTGATTCGGCCAGAAGAATACTGCAGCAGCAAGATGTTTTATACAGTGGAATGACTGAGCAATTATGGCGTGCCAGAGACATTATTTTGCAGTCCAGAAACGGCACTCTGACTGATCAGGACTATGAGCCATTGGCAGAGGAGCTGAATACGATTGCTCAGTCTTTGCTGAGCCTGGCCAATTATCAGCAGGCAGACGGGCAGTACATTTTCTCCGGAACCCTGAGCACTCAGAAGCCTGTTGACGAAGTCGCTGGTGATTATTCATACAATGGCAATAATAACCTTCGTCTGGTCAATATCAGTGGCTCTGCCCAGGTGACATTCAATGAGTCGGCAGAAAATCTATTTTTCGACCCAACCGCTACACCACCGATAGACAGTATCTTTGACGCCCTGTCTGGTGCGGTGGATGAACTGAGAAACCCTGTGAGTCTGAATGCCGTTCTGTCAGACGCGATGACATGGATTGATGCCACTCTGGACAGGGTAGGGATCGCCCAGACCAAGGCAGGCAGTAATCAGACTGTGCTTGATCGGGTGGGTGAAAGCCATGCCGATATCAAACTGATGCTGGAAAAACTTCATTCATCTCTGGAAGATGTTGATATGACGAAGGCCGCCACTGATTTGGCTCAGCAGCAGACCCTTCTCAGTGCCAGCCAGCAGGTTTATGCCAACATCAAGCAACTGTCTCTGTTCAATTATTTCTGACGGGCCATTGGCAAAAAAAAATCCCCATTTCAGGGAATTTAAGATTTTTTGACACCTTGCCGATTGGAGTTCTGTACCCATCACAGACGAGTGGTGAAAAGCATGCCGGGAATAAATCGCACCGGGTCAAAAAAAGCAGCCAGTCCAATAGCAGGCCAAAGTGCAGTCAAAAATGATGTAAAAGCAGCCGCGCCTCCCAAGGTCAATGATGATCGTTTAAGGTTGAGCGGTGAAGCCCAGAATATTGAAGAACTGTTCCAATCTCTGTCAGACATAGATGAAATTGACAGGAAAAAAGTGGAGAGCATTCGGCTAGCGATTAAAAAAGGAGAAATGCCGGTCGATTATCAAATGCTTGCCAACAAAATTCTGGAGCTTTCCGATGACTTTGATGACCACAGAAAAGAATGACAATAAAAGTGGTACTTATAGCGTTTCTGTTGAAAAAAAAACTGCTGGGCAATATCCGTGATGCACTGGCTTTAACCCGCAAACTGGAAGTTGTTCTGAGCAAGGCCCATAACCTGATGCTGGAAAGGAATATTGCAGCTCTGGAAACGCATCTTGAAACTCAGGTCAAACTGTTGGACATGCTGCATCTGAATGCTTCCCTGAGAGAGCATTATTTGAAAGAAGCGGGGCTGTCACCGGACCCGGCAGGTATACGATCATTTCTGCAAATTATATGTTCTACACCCAAAGCTGAAGCCACACTGAAACAATGGCATCAACTGGAAATTACAGCAGGCCGCTGCCGTAGTCTGAATCAGGCAAACGGCAAGCTCTTGAGTCGTCTGGCGGCCAGCACTAACCAGATTATTGATGTGGTTTTTTCCAGTCAGGAACCCTCGCCCTATAACCAGCAGGGCATCTGTGAAAGAAAGCTGGGCTGATCAGCATGTTGTTTTCTGATGATTTGCGGCGATTTCGGAAACTGTTGATTTTTGGCCTCGCGATTTTTGGTTTCTCCTTGTTGCTGCTTTCCCGATCATCAGCCAACTCAGTCAGAGAATTCCCTCAGGAACTCACTCTACATAAGTGGGAGTTGACCACGTCCCGTTTCCAGTGTCGCCTGAACAGCAACGTGACAGGGCTGGGCAGTATCGTTCTGAATGCGGCTGCCGGAGGCGTGCATTATATAACCCTGGAACCGGATTTTTTTATTAAAGAAGCCCGGCATATTCGTGTTGCGGTACAACAATCCCCCTGGCGTCATAGCCATTACCTGAACGCTCTCGGTGGTGTTCAGGCAGAGCCGGATAAACAGTTTGAAATGAGAATCAATGTTGCCCGTGTTGTTGAAGATCTGCAGCAGGGGCATCAGCTGGTTGTTGAGATTCAGAGGGAAGCAGTAAACCCTGTTCATATTAAAATACCCGCTATGAATTTCCAAAAAACAGCAGCAACATTTTATCAATGTTATGGAGAATTGCTGGCTCTGAACTACGAACAGGCAAAAGAAACACTGCTCTATTACCCGTCATCAAGATCCCATATAAGCCCGGAACAATTGTCACATCTTGATGACCTGGCCACCTATATTCTGGTGGATAAAAGTATCACCAATGTTGCTATTGACGCTCACACAGACTCCCGGGGTGACAGGCTGGAAAACCTTCAGCTGTCAAAAGTGCGTGCAAGCCGGGTTTATAGATATTTACGATCAAAAGGTATTTCCGAACAGCGTCTTACCATGCGCTTTCATGGTGACCGCTATCCTGTAGCCACCAATGCGACTGTTGCAGGAAGAAATAAAAACCGACGGGTAAAGATTACCCTGAGCCGCCGATAAATAATTCTGACAATAAATCGTCAACTGACGGAAAGAGCCTGTGCTTACCGGGCACTTTTACAGAACAACATTTCACAGAACAACAGTGGATGGCGGCTCAATGGACATCAAAGGTCTAAACCCGGATTCCCTCAGTGTACTCCTGAAAAACCGACCTGCTCCGATTTTACCTTCCTCAGTTGCATCTGAAGGCATGACTACCAACGGTTTTGGCAATCTGCTGCAACAGGCCATTGCAAAGGTTAATGACCTGCAACAAGAGTCCAGCGGCATGATGCACAAGATTGAAACCGGGGAAAGTGATGACCTCATGGGCACCATGATTGCCATGCAGAAATCCAGTATTTCCTTTCAGGCATTGATGCAGGTTCGCAATAAGGCAGTGACTGCTTACGAAGACATCATGCGCATGCAGATCTAAGGTAGAAAAATACCATGGCAGAATCAGAAACAAATGCCACCCCGGAGCAGGCACCAGAAGAAAAAGAAGTGAAGCCTGTTTGGCGTGAAGCACTGGACAGGGTGTCCGAAGTTCTGAAAAACAATCGTAACTATCAAGTGGTGCTGATGGTCTTGTTTGCAGTATCGGTTGCCCTGATGTCAGTTTTCTGGCTCTGGTCACAATCTCCGGATTACCAGCCACTGTATGGCAATCAGGAACTCTATGATGTGGCCAGTGTGGTCAATGTACTGGAACAAAACAGTATTGCTTATAAAATTCACCCGGCTTCGGGTCAGGTCATGGTGGATGTCGGCAGGCTCTCCGATGCCCGTATGCAGCTGGCTGTATCGGGCGTTCAGGCAAGAACGCCGGAAGGACTGGAAACGCTCGATGGGCAGGAAATCGGTACCAGCCAGTTTGTGGAAAATGTCCGTTACCGGCGTGGTCTTGAAGGCGAGCTGGCTCAGACCATTATCAGCCTGAAACCCGTCCGCAATGCCCGAATCCACCTGGCTCTGCCCAAACAGAGCAGTTTTATTCGCAAACAGGGAAAACCATCGGCCTCAGTGTTTGTCGATCTGTTTCCAGGATACAGGTTGAGCAATGAGCAGATTGAAGGCATTGTGAATCTGGTGGCCGCCAGTGTCACTAATATGAATCGCAGCGATGTTTCTGTTATTGACCAGTCCGGCAAACTGCTCTCTTCAGATGTTTTATTGGGTAACAGTGTGCTCAGTGAAGCCAGTAAACAGCTGGACTTCAAGCGTCAGGTTGAAGCTCATTTTCAACAGCGCATCAGTGCCCTGCTTGAACCTCTGGTGGGGTCTGTCAATTTCAGGGCCCAGGTTACCGCCAATGTGGATTTTGAACAGGTGGTGCAAACGGTAGAGCAATATGAGCCCGGTGCTCCCGTGTTAAGAAGTGAGCAGGGAAAGGAAGTGCTTAATAGCGGGCAGGGAGCCAGAGGCATACCCGGTGCTCTCGCTAATCAGCCACCGGAAGAAGGGGAGCAAGCTCAGGCGGAGCAGGGCAATAATACTCATTCAGAGTTTGTCCGCAACTATGAAGTAGACAAAGTGATCAGGCAGGTGGCCAATCAGCAGGGCAGAGTACAGAAACTCAGCGTTGCCGTTGTTCTCAATGAGCAGCCCGATGAAGCTCTGGGTATTGGTAATTGGGATCAGGCAAGAATTGCCACGATTCAACAAATGATTATTGATGCGACAGGTATTGATCAGGCTCGTGGTGATCAGATCAGTATTCATACCGCACCGTTTGTGCCAGTCACTCATGTTGAACCTGTCGGGCTGGCCTGGTGGCAACAGCCGCAGGTGCTCTACTACGTCAAATATGGTTGCGGTACTTTGCTGGGGATTCTTGTGATTATGTTTCTTTTAAGACCCATGATGAAACAGATCACTATCAAGATGGATGAGCCAGCCGTGTTACCTCAAATCTCTGAGGAAACGGATTCTACCCAGTTCGACCAGCAAGGCAGGAAAGTAATATTTGATGACACTTTTGATCTTTTGCCGCCTGAGTTGGCAGATTTTGAAACTCAGGTGACTCAGATGCGAGAACTGTCGTCCAAGGCCCCTGCCAGGGTAGCACAGGTGATCAAGCTATGGATGAACAGTTATGAGTGATAATCAAAGAACCTTGCCATCAAGGCCGCCGACTCCCAAAGACATTGCTATCCTGCTTCTCAGTCTGGGGGAAAAAGGTGCGGCGCAGGTATTCAAACACCTTAGCCAGCGGGAAGTTCGACAGATCAGCACGACCATGGCGACCATCGCACCCCTGAAAAGAGATCAGGTTCAGGAAGTTCTGGACCTGTTTTTCCACACTTATCGGTATGACAGCGCCCTTTCTGGTTCCTCCAAAGGATATATTGACAAGACCTTGAAGATGGCTTTGGGTGACAAAGAAGCCAAAGGTGTCATGGACTCTATTTTTGGCGGTGAGAGCAACAGTCTGGAAGCGATGAAATGGATGGACTCGGGAACCATCACCGAACTGATTGTTGATGAGCACCCGCAACTTCAGGCAGTGGTTTTGACCTATCTGGGAGCTACACAGGCTACCGACGTATTAATGCGCCTTCCAGCCAAAAGTCACCAGGATCTATTGTCACGAGTAGCCCGACTGCAGGAATTACATCCATCCATCCTTGAAGAACTCAACATTATATTTGATGCCAATATCGGCAAAATGAGCACCAGTCAGAATACCACCGTCAGTGGTCTTCGTCAGGTGGCCGATATAATGAACCGGATGAACGACACTTCGGTGCAGAGTCTGTTGAGTTACTTTAAGGAGCAGGATAAGAAACTGGCTGAGCAGATTGAACAACAAATGTTCCTCTTTGAACACCTTATGCGTCTGGACGAAGATGCACTGCGTAAGGTTATGGCGGAGGTCAGCCAGGATATTCTGGCTCTGGCGCTCAAAGGGGCCGCTCAGGAGATGATTGATGTCGTTGTAGGTACCATGACCAAGCGAAGCGCCAAATTCCTGCTTGAAGACATTGAAAATCTTGGCGCGGTTCGTGCCAGTCAGGTTCAGTCTGCCCGCAACGATGTGCTTCGGGCAGCGCGACAGCTGGCTGCATCCGGTGAGATAGAGCTGATCTTTAATGATGAGGACGAGATGATCGGTTAATGCCAATCAATACCCATCACTTTCTTCATACTAATAACAACAGGTTGGTTCATGACAAACAGACAAAAAATATGGCAGCCTGAAACAGCGGCCTTCAAACGGTTTCTCTTTCCGGTTCACCAAAAGCCCGGTGAGTTTCAGAATTCAGAAACATCAGAGACTCCAGAGATAACTCAACAATCTGACTATAGTGATAGTGCTTCTCAGCCTGTCGATAAGGTTCAGAATACAGTACCGACATCACAGGAATCCGTTGAACCCTCTGCTGAAGTTCTGCAAAGTATTCTGGAGCAGGGTATTGAGAAAGGCTATGCCAAAGGTGTGGAAGAAGGCCGTCGAATGGGCTTTGAAGAGGGCAGAGAGCTGGGCGTCAAAGAAGGTGGGCGTATTGCCACTGAGGAGCAGAAAAAACTGGTATCCCTGTTGCGAAAAGAAATGTCTGAATTTCGCTCTGGTGCCAGTTATGGTCGCGACGAAAAGATCAGCTGGCTTGGAAAAGTAATAGAAGAAACCTGTCGCCAGGTGGTGCGTCGTGAGCTGATGACTTCTCCGGAACAGATCGTCTCTGTCATCAGGGAAACTCTGAGTATCATGCCTGAGGATGCTCAGTACACCATCCATGTGAATCCGGTCAACGCGGAGTTGCTCAAACAACTCAAGCCAGATTTTGGTGCGGCCTGGCAGGTCGTCGAAGATCAGGAATTACCAATGCACGACTGCCGGATCATTTCCAGCCAGACAGAAGCGGAAGCTCGAATGGAATCCCGGCTGGTGGAGTGTCTGGATATTATTCGTGAAAACTTGCCTGCCGCAATGGAGGACGCGGGTTAATGTCGC
>NZ_JAHHPS010000509.1:0-1479 GCF_024606275.1 Endozoicomonas sp. SESOKO4
GCATTACCCCACCAGACGAAAAAACAGAAAAACAGGCGTTTCGCAATTTATGGTTAAAGCTCAACCAGACAGAAGTTTTTAGCACCGAAATACTGACATTACTGGACGAGTACAAGAATGAAATGGAGCTTGCGCATGCAGTGGCCGTCCTTAAAAAAGCCAAAATCGATATCGATAACAACATACTGGAAGGATGGAGGCAATGGGCATGCAGCGAAATACAGCGGTTAAAAATGCGTGACTCCTTATTATCGGAGGTTGATCCTGATATTTATCAGAGTTTTCAGGAATTAGAACTGCTTGATGAGTGTTTCACGGCACGCTAGCCATTAAGGTGCTATACAGTCTCGTGCATGTGGCAAACATCTATCAATGCGCCTGAGTCTATGGGATGCCCACAAGAAAGCAAAACCGCCTGCTCAATGGCTCGATCACTGCTTTTGTTGGTGACAATTATGCTTGGGGAGCCAATGCCTGCAGTGGGATTGGTCGGCTCAGGCCCGCAGCCAACGCATTTCTTGTATGCCAACAAGTTGGCCGAACCTGAGCAGCCCAACCCTCTTCCGCCAGGGTTTATGCAATTCGCCCTTAGTTTGCTTCAGCTGCTACCGAATAACAGCCCTCTTGAGCCTCTCCAATTGCGTCCCCTGGCGAGTTGGCCAATGAAGCAAACACGCCACATTGACATGTCCCCTGAAGTTCCTGAGAACACTTCCGCTACCGTGATCGCCACGGTTACTGCCGGGGGAGATGATGGCGATAAGCCACCCGACGGAAACCGCTGGAATCCTGACCCAGAGCCCCAGTCTGACCTTACCCTCGTTCTCAGCCCTGTTCAAAAATGCCTTCAACAAAAAAGGCAACTGCTTCGAATGTTACGAATCAAACGACTATGGGCAATTATAACTGACCGGACCACGCTGGCCCGGATTTTGTCAGATCGGATTATGGTGATTGAAGCGGACATTCTGGATCTGGAAAGATCAGCCCCTGACACGATGCATCCGGGGCTGGTTCAGACTTGGCCAACCGAGCACAGTCAGAAACTCATTGCTTACCGTGAGATCACTGCTGGCAAATATTCTGTCCGGCAGGTGGGTACCAAGAAAAAGAGTCAACCCTCGAGAATCCTCAAAGTATCAACCACCGTGACAACAGACCAGACTGGCCAATCCGGCCAGACGAACAGAACCACAGCCCGCGAACAGACATCAGGTTCTACAGATGGCAGTGGTCGTAAAGATGATGACCCACTGAAACCCTCAGCTGGGCAGGGTGGCGAAAGTTCAGCTGTCAATTGTTCCCGGTGTAACAAGACACTCAATACACAGGAATTAAGTCGTATACACAATGAGGCAGCAGCTTCAGCGTTTTTGTGCAACCGATGCCTGTCGGGCACTGTGGGTAAAAAAAGAGCAAGACAAAACCATAAATTGCGAAACGCCTGTTTTTCTGTTTTTTCGTCTGGTGGGGTAATGC
>NZ_JAHHPS010000510.1:0-1294 GCF_024606275.1 Endozoicomonas sp. SESOKO4
TCACTATTCTCGACAACGAGTGTGTTAGAATACTTGGCAATATTCTCAGATTCTTTCCTGGCAGTAACTGATCAACGTGTCTACCTCCAACCGCTCTTCTGAAAGCCTTGATTATCATAAGCTGGCTGACGATATTCGTCTTTGGGCCAGAGATTTAGGCTTTCAGCAGGTGGGTATTACCAAAGCCCGAATCCCGGACCGTGACAAAAAGCACTTTCTGCAGTGGCTTGATCTGGGCCTTCATGGAGACCTGCAATATATGGAGCGGCACAAAGAACTCAGATGCCACCCTGAAAAGCTTCATGAAGGTGTCATAAGGGTTATCTCCGCCAGAATGGATTATCTGCCCGCAGAAACCGAGACCGTCAAGATTCTGAATGAGCCGGAAAAGGCTTATGTCTCCCGTTATGCTTTGGGACGTGATTACCACAAGCTGATTCGCAAGCGCTTAACCCAGCTCGGAAAAAAAATAGCTGATATTGCCGGAAGCCATGGTTATCGCGCCTTTGTTGACAGCGCACCGGTGATGGAAAGACCTCTGGCTCAGCAGGCCGGTCTGGGCTGGATGGGCAAACACTCCCTGATTATCAACCGTCAGGCAGGTTCTTTCTTTTTCCTGGGAGAACTCTTTACCAATTTACCTCTGCCCACTGATGAACCTTATGAGAAGGACCATTGCGGTCGATGTACTGCTTGCATGGATATTTGTCCTACCAGCGCGATTGTAGAACCCTACAAAGTGGATGCCAGAAAGTGCATTTCCTACCTGACCATTGAACACAGTGGACCCATACCCGAAGAGCTGCGCAGCAAAATCGGTAACAGGATTTTTGGCTGTGATGACTGCCAGCTCACCTGTCCCTGGAATCGATTTGCCAGACACACACAGGAAAGTGACTTTCAGCCCCGTCATCATCTGGATAACAGTGATCTGGCTGATCTCTTTCTGTGGACGGAAAAAGAATTTCTGGAGCGCACGGCAGGTTCACCGATCCGGCGTGCAGGTTTTGAAAGCTGGTTGAGGAATCTGGCGGTAGGTCTCGGCAACGCCCCCACAACCGGGAAAGTCGTGTCAGCGCTTCGCCAGCGCAGGGACCATCCTTCGAAGCTGGTGAAAGAACATGTGGACTGGGCGCTTAAACAACATACTCAACAACACAGCCCGGATTCTCACGATTAAATTTACACATGGACTACCCTTAGGAGCTACCGAGGTACAGATTCCAAAGGTTTTTGATCATGTCTGTAAAGTTATCGGGTGAATCACTCACGCCCTTTCTTCATATTGTTAAAC
>NZ_JAHHPS010000511.1:0-3319 GCF_024606275.1 Endozoicomonas sp. SESOKO4
CTCAATTTCTTGCAATCCTCGCTACGGACGCTTAAGTCCGACAGGCTGCTAGCCTATGAATTTATACCTACCTGTTAACGTCGTTAAAACATGACCGGAAAATCGCGCTGGCTGCTGTTTTTGGGGCAGCTTCTGTATACCGGAGAGGTGAGTTCAGGTTATAGATTCAACAACAGGGTCAGTGTGGTGATGACACCCAAAGCGGTAGTCACTTCGGTTGTACCCGCCGAGGTTGTGGTGGTCATAACATCAGAAGGCAAAGCGACTGTCGGGCAGGCTTTCGAGTCAAAGTAGAACTGACCCTCAACGTTGGAAAGTCCATATAAAGGTGTAACGATGGTTGTCCAGGTATTCAGAATCCGGGAGGTTGACGGTGGGCTGGTAGTTGCCATGGCATCGGTTGAATTCACGGATCCTTCACACTCACCTTCCAGTGGCAATGGATCGGCAGCTTTCAGGCTGTATTTTTGTTCAGTTTGTCGCCACGGAGCGAGTCCCTCCAGCTGGTTGCAGGCCAGGGCCAGTTCAAGTTGTGCCTCGACATGTATAGCTGCATCTCTAACGCGGATCTGATTGCCTGCCAGATTGAAGAGAGGAGGCTCTGCAGTGGTATTACGAATACCCGTCAGCGTGAAAGCATTTTTTGGTATGTATGTTGACATCAAATATTCACGATAGGTTGTGCCTGTATTGTCAATGTCGATTGTGTTTCTGAAGATATCAATATGGCTTCCGGGTCCAAGAGTCAAGTCTCCCACTTCTGACATCTTGCCCCGGAAGGTGTTGTCAACAATAGCGATTTGCTGTGACTGATGCTTGATTCTGGCAATAGAAACAAACAGCCCATTCAGTGGAATAAAGTTACCAGCTGAAACGTTAAAGCGTTCGCCTTTTACCGTGTTATTAGCGAACAGCAGGCCCGGCCCGGTGCGCAGATCATTGGCCGATGCATCCAGAGGTTGTCTGCAATCAAGTCTAACCCCATAATTGTTAGGGAGATGAAATACGTTGTTTTCTATAATCAGTCTCCGGTTATAACAAGTTGCTGAAACAATTCTTTCAATGGATCGTGAGCCATCAGGTCTGGTTGGCCATAAAGTTACGTGTCTTATATTGCTGTCTTTTGTTTCTCTGAAATTAAAGTCACGGCGGTCTCCTACGATGACCATATATCTATCTGAATAACTTCTGCCAGGCATGATGACGACTTCGAAACCGTTATCAGCAGCCCCGATAATATCCTGACCGTTCTTCAAGACTATTTGACTGCCAATGAGGTAATTAACAGGGGTTTTGCCCGTCAACGGGGTAACGGATGGAGAAGGCTTCATCGTAGGGACCATGTAGGAGGAGAGCAGTATCACCGTATCTTGCGGAAGCCGATTGATCAGCTCCGCTAAATCCTCTGTTGGGTCGGCATTGAGAACAACGCATTGACGCCCGCGAACCAGTTCACTGTATTGTTTTAGCCGTTGCTGAACCCCCGTCGTATTTCCTGGAAGAGTTTCGCATAATACCGTTAGCGGGGATGTTGTAGAAGAAGGGGAAACAGGTTGAGTTGTGTTCTGGGCTTGAAGGTTGAGAGTCTGTAAGAGAAGTACAGCAGCGACCAAACGGGCCAGGCAACGCCGCAAAATAATCATTTTCCAGACTCCCGAGTATACGTCGACAGAAATCCTAGTCCATGCGTTTGTGTGCATCCATTAATGTCTTAAGAATATTTCAAGAACATCGCTGGCTACTTTTGCAACAGTTTCCTTAAACCGGAGCAACGGGCACAGGCTACTGATTCAGCAACAGGGCCAGAGTGGTCATGATACTCAGAGTGGTCGTCGCTACAGTTGCAAGGGCTGATGAAGTGGCGATATCGTCATCGCCAGTGTCGCTGGTACTGTTAATAACAGCAGAGGGCGAAGCGACTGTCGGGCAGATGTCCGGGTCAAAGTAGAACTGACCCTCGAGGTTGCTCAGTCCACTTACATAATTAGCCGGGGAAGCTTCGGCGGCTCTCCAGCTATTCACGATCTGACAGAGTGCTGGTGGACGGGTAGTTGCCATGCCAACGGTTGAACTCAGGGATCTTTTGCACTCGCGCGCCAGAGGTAAGGGATCAACGGCTTTCAGGCTGTATTGATGTTGTTCCTGCCGCCAGGGGTGGATTCCCTCCATGTGGTTGCAAGCCATGGCCAGTTTCACTCGACCCAAGATATCTATTGCTGTATTTCTAACGAGGATTCTATTGCCCGCAAGGTTAAAGAGAGGAGGTTCTGCATCGGCATCGGTAATACCTTCGAACGTGATACCACTTTTTTTAATGCTACGTCCCATCATATATTCACGGTAGGTTGTGCCCGTATTGTCAATGTCGATCCTGTTTCTGAAGATATCGATACTGCTTCCGGGCCCGGGAGAAAACTCTACCGCTTCTGACAGCTTGCCCTGGAATGTGTTATCAATAATAGCGACTCTCTGTGACTGATTCTTGATGGTTGGAGTAATAACAACGACCGCTTCCATTGGAATAAGATCTGTGCCCCCCACGTTGAAAGTTTCAGCTTTAAACGTATTATTAGCGATCAGCAGGCCGGGGCCTGAGCGTGAATCACTGATCGATGCATCCAGGGGTTGTCTGCAATCAAGCTTGACGCCGACCCAGTCAGGCAGGTGTAACACGTTATGTGCTATGATCAGACTCTGGTTATAGCACCATGCTGAAACAAGAGCGTTAGTGCGTCGGCGGCCTTTAGGTTGATTGGGCCGAAACGTTATGTGTCTTATATTGTTGTCTTTTGTTTCTCCAAATATAGAGTTACCTGAATCTCCAACAACGATCATATTGTACGCTCTATAGCTTTCGTCAAGCATGATGACGATTTCGAAACCGTCATCAGCAGCCCCGATAATGTCCTGACCCTCTTTCAAAACTATTTCACCGTGAATAAGGTAATTAACAGGTGTTTTACCCGACACCGGGGTAACGGAAGAAGAAGGCGTCATTGTAGGAACCGAAGTAGGAACCGAATTGGAAGAGAGCAGGATCACGATGTCTTCCGGAAGCCCATTGATTAATTGAGCCAGATCCTCAGCCGGGTCGGCAGTGAGAACAATACATCGTCGTCCGCGAACAAGGTTACTGTATTGATTTAGTCGACGCTGAACCCCACCTGTCGTCTGCCCTGTCAGGGTGTCGCATAATACTATTGGAGAAGCCGTTGTTTGAGAGGGGGTTGTCTGAGTAGGGGTTGTCTGAGCAGAGGTTGTTTTAGCAGCGGTTGTTTTAGCAGCGGTTGTTTTAGCAGAGGTTGTTTTAGCAGCGGTT
>NZ_JAHHPS010000512.1:0-6496 GCF_024606275.1 Endozoicomonas sp. SESOKO4
CTCAATTTCTTGCAATCCTCGCTACGGACGCTTAAGTCCGACAGGCTGCTAGCCTTTCACGCCACCTGAAGTCAGACCACCGACAATCCAGCGCTGGCACAACAGGAAAATAATAGAGATGGGCAGACCCGACAGAACGGCTGCCGCAGCAAAATCACCCCAGAGATAATTTTGTGGATTCAGGTATTGTCTGGAGCCAACCGCCAGCGTCAGGTTATCCATACTCTGCAAAAGCACTGAAGCTACCGGGTATTCAGCAATACTGGTAATAAAGGCCAGGATGAATACCACCGCCAGAATGGGCGTTGAAAGTGGCAGTAACACAAAACGAAACGCCTGCCAGGGCGTTGCTCCGTCGATCGCTGCTGCCTCTTCAAGGGATGAATCTATCGTTTCGAAGTAGCCCTTGATCAACCAGATGTGCAGAGCCAGTCCACCCAGATAAGCGACAGTCACCGAACCCAGAGTGTCCAGTCCTAACCAGGGAACATAGTTGCCTATCTGTTCAAACAGTGAGTATATGGCGACCAGTGCCAGTACGGCTGGAAACATCTGCAAAATCATCATGGCGGTCAGCATGGACTCCTTGAACCGGAATCTCAGTCTGGCGAATGCGTAGGCTCCCGTGGTTGAGAGCAGCAGAATCAACACGGTGGAAATAAACGCCACTTTGACAGAATTCCATAACCAGAGAAGGACCGGAAAGGGAGGCTGGGTGATGGAGCCATCGGCATTCTCCCAGGGAATACCAAAAGCCAGATACCAGTGCTCCAGACTGGGGTTGCGGGGTATCAGGTCTCCGGTGGCGAAATTACCGGAACGGAAAGACACCGAAATGATCATCAGGAAGGGAAACATGATCAGACAGAGAAACAGAATCATAAAAATTCTTGCGAACCACACCCGGTATTTCAGGTTTCTAGGCTGTACCATAATAGTCGTTCACTCCATTACCCGTTTGGTCGCTTTCAGGTTCACCCAGGCTATGACACCCACCATGATGAAGATGAAGGTGGCTATAGCGGAGGCCAGGCCGTAATCCTGACCGTACTGACCAAATGCAATGCGGAAGGTATAGCTCACCAGAATGTCGGTGGCACCGGCTGGTGTGCTGGCACCAATGATATTGGGAGCACCATCAGTCAGCAGTGCAATCAGAACCAGATTGTTGAAGTTGAATGCAAAGCTGGCGATCAACATCGGCGTTAGTGGCTTTATGATCATCGGGAAAGTGATGCTGAAGAAGTTCTGTATTGGGGAGGCGCCGTCTATGGCTGAAGCTTCGTAAAGAGTATCCGGAATAGACTTTAACAGGCCAATGGCGAGAATCATCATGTAGGGATAACCCAGCCAGGTATTAACGATCAGGACCATGGTTTTAGCCAGATACTCATTGCTGAACCATTCCGGTTGGATACCCAATAGCAGGTTCAGCAACATATTAATTTCACCAAAATTCTGATTAAACAGGCCTCTGAAAATTAAAATAGAAATAAAGGCCGGGACGGCATAAGGGAGTATTAACAGCAATCGGTAAACGCCATTGCCCTTGAGGGGTTCCCATTGCACCAGACAGGCCATGAGCAAACCTACAGTCATGGTAAAGAGTACCGAGAGAGCAGCAAATACCAGAGTCCAGATGAAAATTTGTAAAAAAGGGCCCTGGATACCAGGATCTTTGAGAACCCGAACGAAATTATCCCAGCCGTTATAGACGACAAAGCCTGGTCCTACTTGCTCACCTGCGGAATCAGGCTGTCCTTCAGGCACTTCGATATAGTAGCCCGTTGTATGATCAGGCTTTAGCAGGTTGCCATTGCGGGTATCTTGCAGAATATCATTACCCATGTCCCGGTAGATTTTTGACATGGGACCAAACTTTCTCAGGCTGGTCATTGTCAGCTCGGTGTTGTCAGGCAGTTCTACGGCTAGTTTTTTGAGAATATTCCGAAGCCTGATAGTATCCCTGAGTGGTAATTTATTACCTTCAGGAAGGTCCGGTGAAAAGTCAGCTTTCAGTGGCGTTGGAATGACCGTTTCGTTGAACGGCTGGCTTACGAGGTGCTTGTCTGTCTCCTTGTTGCTGATGAAAAGAATTCGATAATTGGCTCCTTGCTGATAGATCTTGAAATGATAGGACTCACCTTCTGCTCTGTAGGTTTTGCCCAGATGTTGGGTTTTGACGCGCTCCAAAGATAAGAGATGGCTGGAGCTGTAATTTGTGAATGCGACATATACCGTATAAATAAGGGGGAAAACTATAAATACCGATACCCCCAGAAGAGCAGGGAAAACATACCGGTAGTTGTAGCCCTTATGGCTGATGAATACCCAGGTACCGACACAGGCAATTAAAAGAATAATCAGAGCAAAGGCAATTTCTCCCCGGGCGTACATTAAGGTCACGCCATAGAGCAGTATCAGGTCAATCAGGGCAACTACTCCCCACACCAACCAGATCATTGGGCTCTGTGCTTTCTGATCAGCCTCCATAAAGTTGCCTCCCGGGGCAGATTTAACTCACATATTCTGATGTCGAGAGCGTGACACTGTAGGAATCACTCAAGAAATTACACGTCGTATTTCATAGCATTGATGTAACTGGAAGGCGGCTGACTGCTAAACGGGCTAACGAAAATATGGTACACCGGCCTGTCAGAGTCAGCCTGTCGGGAACCTGTCAGAGTCAGTCTCCTAGACTGACAGCCTAGTCGACAATCTGCTTGGCTGCTTCATTAAGCGCGCTCTTGTAATCCTGTCTGCCGGAGGTGATGTTCATCAGTGCAGACTCCATAGCCGACCAGAATTTTCCCATTTCCGGTACATTGGGCATGAGCAAACCATTGATGGCATTATCGTAAGTAACCTTGATGCGAGGATCTTTTTCCAATTCTTTCATGTAGCTTTTGTTGACCACAGCACCTAGCGGAACATCACTGTTCATAGTACGAAGACCGTCGTCTGTTAGCAGGTAATTTTCAAGAAACTCTCTGGACAGGGCTTTGTTGGGACTGGCACTGTTCAGAGTGGCCCCCCAGACGCCGACAAATGCCTTTGAACGCTGGCCATTGATGCCAGGCAAAGCTGCCACACCATAATTCAGATTTTTGCCGTCGATTTTGGTCTTGTCGAGGTTTGACCAGGCCCAGGGGCCCGTAATCATCATGGCTGCCTGACCCTTGTTGAAGCTGGATTCCATGACTCCATAATCAACACCTCTGGGCATAACGCCTTTATCAATCAGCTCGGTCAGCATTTTTGCACCGGCCATGGCGCCGGCATTATTGACTCCGGTGTCTTTGACATCATAACCTGTTGGTGTTTTCTTGAAGACATAACCGCCATCTGCAGCGAGCATGGGCATAGTGAAGTAAGGCTGGATCTGATCCCACATAATGGTGGTGACTTTACCTTCTTTGCTTTTAGCCAACTTGTCCTTGAGGGGAAACATTTCTTCAAATGAGCTGGGAGGGTCTGGTAACAGGTCTTTGTTGTAGATCAGGCTGATGGCTTCCATAGAGACAGGATAACCATAGATTTTGCCGTTGACTGTCATGGCTTCCCAGCCCAGATCGTCAATTTTGCTTTTGAAATCCGGGGCCGGGTTTACAGAAGACAGGAGGCCACTCTGGGCCCATTCACCGTATCGGTCATGGGCCCAGAACAGAATGTCCGGTCCACCACCTGACGCTGCCGCCTGTTGAAAACGATCGGTAATATTTTCCGGAATCTCAACCTTTACTTTGATTCCAGTGTCTTTCTCAAACCCTTTGCCTACTTCCCGGATACCGTTGTAGGCCTTGTCACCGCCTACCCAGATCACCAATTCATCACCCTGAAAGGAATAGGCCTGAAACGGGCCGAGGACTGCCCCCAGAGTGATAGCAGCTGCAGCTACGGTTTTGCAAAGCGGAGTTCTCAGTAATTTGATCATCAGTCAACGGCTCCCGATCAATTTCGCTGTTCAGAAAAAAGCGCAGGGGCCTTCGCAGTGATAAACCACAAGCGCCTTCTGTAAGACAAGCTTCACACGCAACCGGAAGTGACCCTCTCCGGTCAGCCTCCTGATAGTTCCATTACATGACTTGAATGATCGGTTGAGAATGAAGGTTCGTTTTTTCAGACAGAATCAGAGGATTGCTGTCCGAGATGAAAGAAAACTTATTCAATAATAGCGGCAGAATTGAAGGGCAGTGATGATGTAGAGAATAATTTTTTTCAAGGCATTGTTTTTTACATAATTTTCTAAAAAAGCAAGTTCATATTATTTTTTTTAATCACCGGAAAGAGTGAGGAGCATAGTCTTTTTAGCGCAGAGAGGGACAGCCCGGAGTCCGACAGGACTCCCGGTGCGTTCTATCCTGCTGCTCAATGTTTTACTTGAGCACTTCATGGTGGCAGCGCCAACCTTAATTCTGAAAAGGTTTTACAGCAGCGAATGTGGGGTGATCACTTTTTTGACTGCTTCTTGCTCCGGGGACTGTCGCAAAACCTCATCAAATTGCTTTCGGGCTTCGCGACAGTCTCAGGTGCATGGGAAGGAGACAAATCATGCTTGACGTTTAAGGCGCTCTTTTACTCTAGCAAGTAAACTATCCAGATCTTCTGTAGATTCAGGAGGTTCAGAAGATTCAGAATCTTCTGAATCAACTTTTATTGTAATGATGCCTGTTGGAAATATGTCATCAGCAGCCTTGTCTTGTGCAAGAAATCCTTCTAATTCATGTTCTGAAAGCAGTGACAGTAACCATTCTACAGATTCTATTTCACTACCTCCGGACCACGGATCGTGAACGACTAATTTATCCCCAATAATGCCTATTAACAGGGCATAATGACCATAGAAGTTATTTTCTCTATATGAAAGAAGAATAGGTGCCTCAGAAATCAGTTCAGTTAAAGATTTAACTAATTCTTCTTTCGGTACAGATGAATCAGGGAATTGCAATTCAGATAATTTGAAACTTGAATGATCAGCCTCTTCGTATACTTTTTTTAATGACAATCCTTTAAATATTCCTCTTGGGTTGGTAGAAAGTGATTCAACTTTTTTTGAGTTTGTCGTGGTAGCACGTAATGGGTTATCGCCATAAAATCTTCTGAGCATTTCTACACAGGCATCACCACAGAGGTTAAAATGCCCTTGATGAATGTAGTTAACAGCATGAATATGGCTTGCGGCTTCTACAGTCCTACCTTTAAATTTTTTCTGTTCAGCTTCTAACTTTTTTGTGTCATTGGTAGCATTAAAATGCCAAATTGCTCTGAATGGGCCTCTTAGTTTCATATTTTATCCATTTTTTATTTATCAATTATCAGACTCAGATGCTGACCCACTATTTTGGCATTTCTTTTTCTGGCTTCTTCTTTTCAGTTTTATCATCCGTTGACAGGAATGAGGGAGGTATATCTCTTTTGCTTCCAATCCTTGGCATGGCGAATTCCTATTCACAGGTTCTCTCTATTAATAGTTGTATAGCAAAAACCTTATTACGGGACAATGATGTGAGGCAGTTTAGGGAATACTGAAAACTTATTATTTACAGGCTTCCGTATGATTGAATCTCGCTTTATCTGGAGTCACTGTCTGTACAAAATTCCATTAGGGTACCACTCTCTCTAACTTTATTTTCATAGCGAGATCAAAGGATTGTTCATGCCCACCCCGCTGGAGCATCCTCCTGAGCATCAGGTTTCACTATCTTCTTCGGTACCAGCATTTCCCTCTCTACCAGGAGGTCATTGTCGCTGAAAAAAAAGTGGTGTCGCATCTCGCTGACCACGGCAATCCCCCGCTGTTTCAGGACTTTTTGGGCTGCCTCCGAAGCCAGCGTGGTTTGCGTAAGGGTGCCCGGATTCATCCGAATACCTTCGCTTTTCAGCCGTTGCACCTCTTTCTCCAATGCCTGTTGTGTTGCCGGGTTCAGCAGCGACGGGTCATGTCTGTATTGCATCTTTTCCAGCAGCGTCATTTTGGCTGGAATGGCCACCTGCTGAAGATCATACCAGCTGTTATGAATACCACGAGTGATCCCTTTTTTCTGATCAGCTTTGCAGGCTTTGTGGCTGGGGTCTGAACAGACTACAATTCCGGCCTCCTGAGCCATTTTGCGCCGGACATTGTCATCAATAAACTGGTTCATTCTCTGCACTGGCTCAGTGGTCCATTCAAAGTTTTCAGAGATCTTTGCGCCATTGGCAGCAAGACCGTAGACCTGGGTGTAGTTTTTTTTGCGCCAATCTTGAAGTTGCCCGGTGACCTGCGCCAGATCAGCCGCACCGTGCATGGCGGCTTCCAGATGACGTTGGAATTCACCCTTGTCGTCAGGTTCGGAGGTGAAGTCTCTGCTCAGCTGCGATGGTAAGTCAAGACGTGCAGCGTCAAAACCTGAAGATTGAGTCACCATGAATCCGGGAAAATCAGGCTTAACCCCAAAAACCCGGATAATGTCCATTCGATCCGCAAAGCGTAATATGCGCAGATACCAGCGCACAG
>NZ_JAHHPS010000513.1:0-5696 GCF_024606275.1 Endozoicomonas sp. SESOKO4
GTGAGAATTTCAGTCTGGCCTGCTTGCGAGTTTGATCGGTTTCTCCAACATTAGCCCGGTCCAGATCTTCCCGCCCACCATCAGCACTCAAATCAATACTTGGCAGGAACCTGCCCTCGGCAATGTCAAGTTCAGCCTGCGATGCGTAGTAAGCCTGTAACGTTGCAGCCATATCCGGATTGGTCTGTATGGCATCATTAACCGTTTGCTCCAGGCTTTGTGCACAAGTGTTGTTCCACCAGAACATACCAAGAACGATAAGCGTGGTGCGTAATGTTGGCTTCATTGTTATCAGCTCCGAATATAAACATATAATCGCCACTGCGTTAGATGGTCATCACTGTAAAGCTCTCAATAGTGGCTTCATGATGTACTGCAATACGCTGCGTTCTGCTACGCTAATGTCGACAGTTGCTTGCATGCCAGGAATGATATTCAGGTGGCTGTTACCCTCTCCAAAGTATGCTTTTTCGACTCTGACTTTGACTATGTAATAACTATTGCCATGCTGGTCAGTAATTGAGTCAGCGGAAATGGTCTGTACTCTGCCATCGAGACCACCATAAACCGCAAAATCAAACGCCGAAATTTTCACTTTTGCATGCTGGCCGTGCTGCACAAAACCAATATCTTTCGGTTTTACCTTGACCTCAACCATTAGCTCATCATCCACTGGCACAATATCAATAAGCTCAGCCCCTGGCTTTGCGACACCGCCAATCGTTGTGACATACAATTTTTGAATCACCCCATCAACCGGCGAATGCAGTTCGGTGTTTTGAACGCTTGCCTCATTGACGGTTTTTTTACCACGGGCAATACCAAGACGCGTTCGTACTTCAGATAGCTGTTCCTGAGCTTCTGCCCGGAAGCCTGACAAAGTACTGCCTTCTTCTTTCTTGAGACGCTGAATCTCTGCTTTCAGCTTTGGGATCTGATTGTTTGTTTTATTAACCTCTGATTGTGCTTGACTGAGTCGTTGTTTAATATCAATCACAGCAGACTCAGACACCGCACCCATTTTAAGTAAGGGCTCGTTCATTTTGAGCTGCTGCCGGATCAAATCAACCTGGCGCTGCTGGTCTTCCGCCTGCTGTTGAGCTGAGACAAGTTCCTGGCGAGCCTTACTTGTTTTCAGATAGATATTATCAAGCTGCATATGAAGCTCATCCTGTCTCACTTTATAAAGCTTTAACTGCGTGTCGATAAAAGTGTTGTGGGTGGCAACTTGTTCAGGGGCGAATTCAGGGCGAGTGCCTGCGACTTCTGCCGCAAGGCGAGTTTCTTCTGCAAGCAACGATGAAGTCTCCACGACCGATTGTGTCAATGAACCACTCGCTACCGTTGGATCAAGCTCCATGAGCAACTCCCCCTGCATAACAGACTGTCCTTCACGCACGTGGATTGCTTTAATTGTACCGCCTTCGAGGTTTTGAATGACTTGTGTACGGCTAATCGGGATCGCTTTACCCTGGCCGCGAACGATCTCATTGATGTTGGCGAAATAGGCCCAAAGGAGCAAAAACAACACCATGGCAAACAATATCCAGAGCGTCACTCTGGCTGCAGACGGTGTCCGCATTAACTCGCCTTGGGAGGCGTCCGTAATAAAATCGAGATCGGCTTGAGTGAATGATTTGCCTTTTAGCCTTGATAAACTCATACAGCTCTCTTCTGGCCGGGAGGCTCACCCGCAAGCTGATCAAGAATTTCTTGTTTCGTGCCTTTCATCAGTATCTCGCCATCATCCATAACTGCGATGGAATCGAGTAAACTCAATATGGCAAGCCGTTGTGTAAAAACAATGATGGTTTTATCAGGTGCCAGCCGGTTAAGGCGCTGTATAAGTTTCCTTTCCGAGTCTTGATCAAGTGCGCTGGTTGGCTCGTCAAAGATCAGAATTTTTGGATCTCGGAGCAAAGCGCGAGCGAGAGCCACGCACTGTCGTTGTCCTCCGGAAAGCATTCTGCCTTGCTCACCGCACTCCCGGTTCAAGCCCTCCGGGTGAGTTGCTGTAAATTCGACGACGCCCGCCATCTCAGCGGCTTTAAGAATCTGTGCGTCGGTAGCGTAGGGTGTACCCGTGGCGATGTTGTCACGAATCGTTCCAGAGAATAGGGTAGGTTGCTGCTCAACACAGCCTGTCATTTTGCGCAGGTCACTTGGATCATGCTGACGAATATCGATACCATCAAGCTTAATGACACCTTCGGTAGGCGTATAAAGTCCCATTAAAAGCCTGAGCAGAGTGGTTTTTCCACAGCCAATACGACCGATTACCGCCAATCGACTTCCTGCGGGAATATTTATTGACACCGATTTGATCACAGGAACGGTATGCTCAGGAAACGTTAACGAAACATTTTCAAGCTGAAAATGGCCCTCAGTAAGGTCACACTGAAGGTACTGTTTTTCATCTTCGCGCTCGACAGGCATTGCCATAATACCGGCAATGCCGTTGTATGCTTCTTTGGTTTGTCCCCATCGTGCGATTAAGCCTGCTACCTGCGTCATTGGAGAAATTACACGCCCTGTTAACATGCTTACTGCAATCAACCCGCCCATGGTCAGGTCATGGTTCGCAATTTCATAGACACCCACAATAAGTAAGGCAACTGTCGTCATTTGCTGGATAAAGCCAGACGTGCTTGTACCAAACGTTGAATAAAGCCGGGAACGGTTGCTCCAGTATGAAGCTTCGCCAACATTCTGTTCCCACTTTCGCTGATTTAACCCCTCCATTCGGTTACTTTTAACAGTTTCCAGGCCATTAAGGGTCTCAATCAGCAAACCATTCTTTAGCGCGGATGCACCATAGCTATGGGAGATAGCCTCATCAACAGGTCGGCGGATCAACAGAGTGATGACTAAAATAATAAAAATTGAAACCACCGGAACAATAGCGAGGTAGCCACTGAATATATAAATGGCGATCAGGAAAATAATTACAAAAGGTATATCAACCAATGTAGTCAGTGTTGCAGAAGTGATAAAATCTCGAATACTCTCAAATTCGCTCACCCTTTTAGCAAATGAACCCACTGATCTGGGTCGGTGTTCTAATTTCAAAGCCTGAACATGAGCAAAAATCCTGGAAGAAAGAATGACGTCCGACTTCCTTCCCGCAACATCCAGGAAAAAGGTTCGGATCAATTTAAGCAAAAGATCGAAGGAAAAAATAATGGCTATCCCAATTGAAAATGCCCATAAGGTATCAAAGGCTGAGTTAGGGACGACCCGATCATAAATATTTCGGACATAAAAGGGGGTAGAGAGTACAAATAAATTAATAACAACAGAAGCAATGAGCACATCACGATAAATTGGGAAAGACAATCGCAAGGTGTCCCAAAACCAATGCTTGCCTGCTTCACCGGTCATCAGACGACGGTCTTTATCAAACTTGTAATCACGTTTAATGAAAAAACTGAAGCCGGTGTACAACACACGCAGATCATCAAGGTCCATTTCAGACATACCAAAGCCAGCTTCCGGGCGAATAATTGTGGCCTTATTCGCTGTAATGTCGAGCTTGGTCAGCACACAGGCATTGCCATTATGAAGCAACAAAATAGCAGGCAAGACTTCGGGAAGTATTGCATCGAGTTCGCGATTTAATAAGCGCGCAGATAAACTGGCCCGCTCTGCCGCCCGTGGCAGCAGGGCGGGGGTGAGCTTATTCTCAATCAAAGGCAAGCCAGCGCTCAAGGCAGTCACCGTACTTGGTCTATCATATAACTTGGTCACGATAACCAAACTGTCGAGCAAGGCATCAAAGTGTGTCGGCTCCGGAGATCCCGTATCCCATCGATCAGTGACCACATTGCTGTTCTGATCTGCCATTTATTCTCCAAAGTTTGAGTGTGGGAACTGTTCTTATCTGCGATCAACGTCTGCAACGATTGTCAGTTGTGCCGTTAAATCAGTGGTAAGGAGTCATCAGTGGGCTTTGGTACCAAACTATCTATGTGCGAGCCTGAGCTTCCTATGGTTGCATCACCATGGTCAGTATCTGCAGTTCTGCTTGCCAAAAGCTTTTCATCAGTCGACGGTGATGATTCGCCTTTTATCTCATTCGAAACGCTTTGTTCATCACTCTTCTTGCTTTGTTTTTCATTGAAATGTTGCTCAACCTGACGCAGTAAGGAGCCCCCGGCTTCATTTTCGGAAGCTCCGCTAAGGACGAACCCGGCATTTACAAGCTGAGCTCTGTCGATATCACCTGAGGCCAGAGCATGGGGTTGATTTTGATCACGCAGTGACTCCAGATTGATTTGAGGTTCTTTATCGGAAAGGCTACCTTCATGTGCCCGTATATCAAGTTGGTCGGTAACGTCAGAGCTTCTAATGTCTGGAGCCTGATCATGGTTCGAAATCGGGGGGGCTGGCAAGGGCTGAGTCGGGTCCATTATCAGCGGTGCAGAATGTTCACTCACAGCATCACCTCCTGCACCGGTGGTTGTTACGACTAGCCGGATATCCATATTTTGTGCATTCCCACCGGGTAACTGTGCTGTCACGCTGGTGGTCGTCCAGTTTTGAACATCGATATGTTCTGTCATTCGGCTAACAGTATGAGTGTGACCACGGCCATCACTTAATACCGTTCCGACATCAAAACCTGTGAGTTCAATCTTACTGATATGGTCTTGCGGATCAGCAGGTGGTGTTATCATTGGCTGTAAATGCAATAGTGCTGAGCTATTTGGAGTAGCGATATTGGTATCGACTAATACTTTCTGTTCGGTCAATGCTCCGGCCTGAGACAACTGATGGTGACCCGTTACATCGACGGGTGTGCCAGCCTGATCTGCTTGTATATCAAAAACCAGGCCTGCACTTTTTGATATAACTTTGCCAAGGGGAGAATGAGCCAACAGAGTTTTGTCAACATCGACATTAGCAGCCATCGCTGCGCTGAATATCTGACCATGATAGGCATCATTAGGGTTAAATCCATGGTTCCCTGTGGCAGCGGGCCCCGACTCTTCTGCATAATGATCCTGATCCTGGGCAAGAGCAAAAACGCCATGCCCCGGGATCTGATACCCTGTTGCGACGTTGTCATGACTATACGCGCTTTGGCCATCGACAAGAAGATCCAGGTGACCAGTCACTGAGTCCCATAATATTGAGTAGCGATGGCTATTTCCGTCAGTTGTATCGATGCCGGTAGCGTACTCATGGTGGCCTATTCCAAGGGTCAGGTTATCTGGTCTCCAGACAAAAAACTCATTTGGATCTGCGGGGACGGCATAACTTAGAAACGTAGCCCCATGATGAGCACTTGTGGCAACTTGCTGACTACCGATAACGTCAAACTCAACGGCCAACTTTGTAATATGATCTGGTGTATCAAGCTGACCCTGGTTCAAAACCCCCCCCGGTTCCCGCATTGCCAAAGGTCATAACTTTTTGCTCAGCGGTAAAATTTAAATCAACTGACGCTGCATCGGTTACCGGGTTGGCCGTGACCGAAACAGCTTGGGGAGGAGAGGTAACAGATTGGCTGCCATCACTTGTCGTTGCACTGACGTATAACGGCATGGAGCCCTGATAATTCACCGGAGGTGTTAAAGTCAATGATGAGACATCGCCCGCATTTACCACCCACCCACCGGAACCATCGCTATGACCTGATGAAAACTGAGTACCTGCTAAAAAACCTTTGAGGGTAATGCTTTCCGGGGTATCAC
>NZ_JAHHPS010000050.1:0-1694 GCF_024606275.1 Endozoicomonas sp. SESOKO4
CACTCCACTATGCTCCAACCCTTATTCAGGGATCTCTGTAAAAGATGTTGCCTTTGTCGGTTCGCTTTTAAAAAGCTATTGGAAACTCGACTCACCGTCGTTTAACTCTGTGGAACTTCTTGGGACCAGTCAGGACCACACGCTTACGATCACCGCTATGATGTCTGGCTCCGGACACGTCCAACAACCCAACCCGCCATCAGAATCATCCGGGCAGGAAGCCCTCCCTCAACCCATAGGCTTTTTCACTAGCCTTCTTTATTCTGATTCTGGCGGGGATAATGGAGCCCCTGAACGACAGCCACATACTTTGAGCTTGAATTGTTTCGTTCATCCCTGTCATGGGGCTTGTCAATTCCGGCAGTTTTCCGGTTCATCCGATGGCAGAGCGCCCGATCTTGAAGAAGGTTGGACAGACCACACAGCAGCGACGCCCGGACAAAGCTCATGCCCTCATTTGGCCAATAAATACTGTTTTATTTGCCACCCTGTTAACGGGGTCGCCATAGACACGATGGTTGCAGGGAAAATCAATAAAAACGTCCCTGCCGGGCAAGCCATTTGCGGCTTGATAATATTCAGGGATGATGGCCAGATGCTGGAATGTGGGAAGGTCTTCAAGAATGCAAAATCACTGTCGCGTCACAAAGGCAGCTCCCACTCTGGGCAAAAAACCTGTGATCTGACGATGGTCGGGGAGGATGGTCAACTGTATCCGTGCGGGACGGTCTGCAAGAATGCTAATGCCCTGGCGTATCACAAAGAAAGAGACCACACGGGGCAGCAAACCTGTTATGAGCACGTGGTCGAGGAGGGAGGCCAGCCGACGCCGTGCAAAAAAGTCTGCAAGAATGCTAAAGCCCTTTGGGCTCACAAAAGAAGGCACCACACAGGGGAACAAACCTGTGACGTGAACGTGATCGGGGAAGATGGTCAGTCGGGGCCATGCGGAAAAGTCTGCAAGAATGTTCAAGCCCTGTCGGATCACAAAGGTGGATACCACACTGGGCAACGAGCCTGTGACGTGACCGAGATCGGGGAAGATGGCCAGCCGTGGCCGTGCGGAAAGGTCTGCAAGAGCGGTAAAGACCTTTCGGATCACAAACGCAGAGAACACACAAGGCAAAAAATTTGTGATATGCCCGTGATCGGGAGTGATGGTCTGCAACGGCCCTGCTGGACGGTCTGCAGAAATGCCGCAGCTCTGTCCACTCACAAGAGCGGACTGCACACCGGGAAAAAGACCTGTGACGTGGCCGTAATCAGGGAGGATGGCCGGGTGCGGCCATGCGGTAAGGTCTTCAAGAATACTAACAGCCTGTCAGTTCACAAATCCATATACCACAACGAGCAACAAAGCTGTGATGTCACCGTGGTTCGGCAGAATGGTCAACCGCAGCCATGCGGTAAGGTCTACAAGAATGCTCAAGCCCTGTTGAGTCACAAAAGAATGCATAGAAAACGCAAGCCTTCTGTTGTGGATCAGAACGATGACTTTTGTCCTTGATCTGACAACCGCCCTTTCATGAGGCTTTCTTGATCTATCCTTGCTCTGTAAGAGCCGAATACAGGGATAGCATTATTAAGCACTCACTCTTTGCGGCACTGCGGTTGCTGTTACTGATGTTGTCTGTCGTCTGTCAGGCCGAACCGTTGACAGAACGTTTTATTGTCGACACCAAAGACACTCCACT
>NZ_JAHHPS010000514.1:0-3699 GCF_024606275.1 Endozoicomonas sp. SESOKO4
ACCATGATGGCAGTATCTGGGTTGCCGAAACCCATGAACCGTCACTGATCAGGCTCAACCCGGATGGCTCGCTGGCAGAGAGGCTTTCCGGAGGCAGTGAAAGCCCCTTCCTTTGGCCCAATGATATGACTCTTGGGCCTGATGGGGCCATTTATCTGACGGACTCTGGTATCCGCGTCGCTGACCTGATCACGGAGGGGGGAGCCGATCCGGAAGTCTGGGAGGGGCCGATGCAGGGAAAATTGTTTCGAATTGATCCTGTCAGCAAACAGGTGGATTGTCTTGATGACGGGTTTCGTTTTGTCAATGGTATTGCCTTTGCTCCTGATGGAAAGCTCTATCTCAGTGAGTCGGTAACAGGGAATATCTATCGCTACCCGTTCACGGACAAACTGGAGGTTTCCAGTCGGGAATGGTTTGTATCGGTCACCGATACCGCAGGTCCATGCCGGGTTGTAGGGCCCGATGGCATCACTTTTGACAGAGAGGGTAACCTTTACGTTGCGATGTTTGGTCAGGGGCATGTGGCTACCGTCTACCCCAATGGTGACATTCATCGAACGATTGTGACCAGAGGCTCCTGCCCCACTGATGTGGTTTTCGGCGCAAAGGGCAGTAAAAGACTTTATATCACCGAATATCAGCGGGGTAGAGTTGAAATGACTGAAGTGTCTAACGAGGGTTTTACTTGTTAATTTTTGTGATTTTGGAACCTTCCAGAGTCAGGTTATACATCAATCCTTTGTTATTGCTGATAAAGCCGATGATGGGGGCTTTAGCGGTTTTGGTGTCTATAGCTTCTCCGGCACCAAACTCAGCAATGGCAATACTGCCATCGACACCTGCTTCCCAACCCTCGCTATTCAGGAAGTTGTTCAAAGCTTCGCTGGTCATGAACATGACAATCTGGGAACGAGCCTGTGCACCCAGCTGGAAACCGATAGAGGCTGATACCGTATTGTAGTAGTCTTGTATTGCTCCACCTTTTAAAAGTGCGCCTTCACCGTATTCGCCACCCACAACCAGTCCGCCTTTAAGTACCTTGGGGAAGACCAGAATTCCTTTAGCTCTGCTGCCAAGAGATTTTGCAGCACTGCTCTGCGCATAAAGATTTTTTAACGCTTCATACACGGTCGCATTGAGTTCAGTGCTTGAAGCGGCGTGAGCAGAAAATGACAAGAAAAGGGTAAAAGCCGTTACCAGGAGATGTCTGAGAGAAGCCATATTAGTGCGATTCCGGGAAATACTGTCGGTTAATGATGTGACTTGCAGGTTGTGTAAAACAAATGTACCTGTTCAATTTTCCGGTAGGATAGTATCAGATAAATGAATTCAAAGGAGTGTTAAAAACTGCAATTTGGAAGGACGGGTGAGGAGGAAAACGAGAGTACAACACTCTGAAACAGAGTCCTCTCGAAAGCGTCAAAGCTTAGAAGTCGTACTTCATTCTCAGATAGTAGTTCTGGGCTTTGTAGTCTGAACTCTGGTTCAGTTCATAACCGACAACGAAGCTCATGTTATCGTTGCGACGATAGGTAACATCGGCTGAAACCTGATAGCTGTTCTTGACGGCGTCGGCTCCTTTAGAGGTGAACTCGGTGCCACCCAGAACGTAGCGTGTAGTGGTTTCTACCACGTCGCCCTTGAAGTCATGCCAGGCCATCAGTCTCAGAGAAGGCTCGACTTCGCCCTGACTGACTCTGAAAGCCTGACTGATTTCTACGCCAGCACCCAGCTCAACCTTTTGATACTTCTGGCTGTCTACATCCAGGGCAAAACCGGTGGCATACTTGTCTTCTTCTTTAAAATCTTCACTTTTGACCAGGGAATAGTTGAAACCGACCATTGGCACTACCTTCATCTCACCAAAGCTCTGGTTCATCCCCAATATGGTGGTCAAGCCGAACTGGTGACTCGTATAGTCTGAAGTAATCGGGGCATCGACAAAGCCATCGATGAAGCGGCTGCGCTCGTTGTTACTGCGACCGACGTTAATCACGCCATCCAGGAACCAGTTCTCCTGCTCCCATGAACCATAAAGGCTGAACTGATAGTTTTTGATGGTAGAGTTGTCATTAGAGTTGTGTTTGTTGACTTCAGCATTGGCCACTGTGAAGGCAGCTCCCAGCAGGTAGTCATCGCTGATGTTGGTTTCAGCGCCCAGTGTCAGACCGCTGAGATCTGCATCGAAACCAAACAGCTTGTCCCCACCATCGTTTCTGCGATCATCCTGAGTGACGTCTGAGCCCAGAACCTGCAACCAGAAACCCTGACTAGTGTAACTGCCACCGTATGCCAGTCCGGTGTTTGAAGCCTCATCCTCCTGAACTGCTCTGACGTGCGCCAGGACGTTGCTCTTAACCTTGGCTTCTGCCGTCACGTTGGTGATCTGGATGGCGTCAGAGTTGTTGAATTTACTTTCTCTGGCGACCTCAGCCAGTTTCTTTACATCCGTTATATTGGAGACCGTGCGGTAAAAGTTATTGAAATTCGTGGAGTTCACGGGATCTTGGGTAATGACTGCCATCATAGCGGCCAGAGCTTCTTCAGTAGTGGCGCCAGCGCCTTCCTGTGCAACCAGATTCTGAAGTGATTCGCTGGTTCTTGGTGTCAGATCTGTGATCAGAGTATTGCCGGTCTGTGTGACCGCGGGAGTATCAATCAACACAGAGTGCTCAATCGTTATATCGGAAGCATTCAGGTTGGTGGTGGCTTCAATGATTTTTGCATCTTCAACGGTGTTGCCAGATTCTACGACTTCCTGAGAAGGAATAATTTTCAGCTTTGAACCTGTACCAATGTCGGCAGTACCCGTGACAACCAGAGCTGCATTAGTGTCGGAATCTGTATCCAGCTCTGTTGTAAGGAGTCCTGTTGAATAAACAGTCAGATCACCATCAAGCGTCTGTGATCCGGGCTTGTCAAAGCTTGCAGTACTAAAGACTTTGACGTGTGTTGAACCGGAATTTTTCTTAATATCACCTCGGAAACTGGTGACGTCCGAACCTGATCCAGCGACTGTAATGGTTTCAATATCCTCAATATCGCCACCAAATGTCGAGTTACCAGCTATCGCCAGACTATCACCGGTGAGAGGAGAGCCCAGCACTTTTCCCTCTATCGTACCATTAGTGACGCCCATGAGAAGGGCACCACCGGCACCGCTGAAGTCAACGGCAATCTCACCGTTTGTTTTCAGCGTACCGCCATTAACGACGATCGAAGCACCTGCTCCCAACAAACCTCCATCGGCTGCTGTGATGGCTGTGTTACCTTGCAGTGTACCGGTTATGGTGACAGTGCCTAGCAGCTCTTCTTCAATTCTGAGAGCATCTCCGTCCTCGACCTGAATGGTACCGCCCAGGTAGGTCTTTCCAACATTGATTTGAACGACGCTGGAGGTGCCGTCTTTCAGCAGAATACCGTGAGCTGTACCTTTACCATAAAGGCCGCTGAACGCAGGCATGTGCACGGCGTAGCTGGTATTGGCTCCGTTATAGAGCAGAATGGCCACGCCATCGGGGTTGTCGAGATTGATATTGACGGGTTGGAATACAGAGCCCTGAACGTAGAAAGTACCGTTGTCTGCATCCAGAATGAATGCATAGGGGTCAGTAGCGTCAGCATTAACATTTCGAGTCACTGCGCCGAAGAGTCCGGTGGCGGCATAAGTATCACCATCGTTGGTGACTTCTGTAA
>NZ_JAHHPS010000515.1:0-1559 GCF_024606275.1 Endozoicomonas sp. SESOKO4
ATATCTTAATGCAGTTGCAGCTGTCAGCGCTCTACAGTCATTTGAGGGAAGCGCGATAATGGAGCACCTGACCTCACCCATTTCCTGACAAATTCGGAAAGCTTAGGACAGTAGACTGGCAGGTGCAGAGTAAAACAATTAATTTACAACGTCTGACGCTTTCATTGCGGACCCTTTCATTGCGGAAATCGTTGACTGAAATACTCCTTTCGGATCTTGCCACTGGAGTTTGTCAGATGCTCTGCCTGTCGTTCCTTCCAGCCTATCCTCTCTGAGGTTCTCTAAACGGTGGTACCTCTTCACATAAATAGATCAACACATAGATCGTCATGATGATGACCATCACACAAAGCGGACCTATGAGCCCAATTCTAATCCAGCCTTGCCAGTCATCGTCATCCTGGTCGCCTTGCGTGACCCGTTTTTCTCCATCCAGAATCCTGCGAACCTGCCGGTACCATTCAATACCATAATCTTCACGATCACCGGCTTCCATAAACAGGGTGGAGAGGTCTTCCTGATACTGACGCCATTTGCTCCCCGAAAGCTCTGTATGCCAGAGGGTGTCATGGCTATTAAACAGTTCAGTCAAAAAGGGAAGATAAAAAGAGCTAAAGAAAGGATCACTGGTAATCGCCGATATCTGTTTCCACCTGTCTAACTTGTGGCTTAGAGAACGAAGCGCTTTGCCACGGAGAAAAAGCTCCTGCATTTCCATCAAAATAAAACCCAGTTGCCGGGCTGACTGTTCCCTGGAAATCGGATTAGAAGGAAACTCTCTGAAACTGTTCTGTACAGCTTGCTGAATCAGCTCCTCAAGGGAGTCTGTTCGATCTTCAGCCACCACCCCCTGAATCATCACCGGCCGGGTTTGGGACCAATCAGCAACCTCCCGGGATTCCTGCATGTCAGGAGCACTGCTGAATGCTTGCAGGAGATGAAACATAGAACAATCCTGGTAACTGTCATCTGCCTCATCGTTACCTATGACTTTCGCAATGGTGTGGCGGGTAGCCTGCTGGACGACTCTGGTGAGTAGCTGCTGTCGGGCTTCTGTATGATTGCCTGATCCAGAGTCATTTTCCAGCCACTGATCCAGCTCGTAGCGGTCATAGAGTTGCCTCAATGAAACCATGATGGCTTTTAACAGACTCCCATTCTCTTCGGCAAAGACATAATCCAAATAGAGATCGTTGAGATGGATCCGGACAAGCCTGACCGCTTTTTGCTCGGGTGACTCAACACTGCCCCAGCAGCACGTTATCAGCATCAAGCTGACAAAAACGGACAATAAACTGCGAAACACAACCATCGGCAAACCCTATATCCTGAAAAATTCAGGCAGCATTGGACAACCCACTGGCAGGTGCTGAAAAAGCGATGAATGGTTTGCTGACATGAATCGATTTAACAAAGCCCTTCTTAACCTTGGCGAAAACATTTCATATACATATAAAAGAATCCTGACATACACCACCATGGTGCTGATCACCGTGACAACCGGAACGCTGAGCCCGGTTTTGATCCAGCTTTCCAGTTCATCTTCCCTCGAGAAGTGT
>NZ_JAHHPS010000516.1:0-2489 GCF_024606275.1 Endozoicomonas sp. SESOKO4
CATCCGAAATGGAAGCCACAGCACCAATATTAAAATCTCTTGTACGACCCTTAGAATTATTCTCAAAAGCAGAGAGAGCCGCATGTTCACGGAAAATATCAGCAGATCTCTGATAATTAAAGGCGTCACCAAACCCCATCTTTTCTGCCACCTTCGAAATAATCCACCAATCAGGTCTGGCGGCTCCGGAAAGTTCAAACAGAGCTCTCTGCCTCGAAATTCTTCTCTCCGAGTTGGTGACCGTGCCGTCCTTTTCACTCCAGCCAGCGGCGGGCAAACGGATATGGGCAAACTCAGAAGTATCTGTTTTTTCAATGCAATCAGACACGACGACCGTCGGACACTTTTTCAGGGCACTGATCACCGTATTGCTATCAGGCATACTGACCACAGGGTTAGTACCCATAATCCAGACAAATTTTATGTCGCCGTTATTCATGGCATTAAACAAATCTACGGCTGTTTTACCCGGTGATGTAGCAATATTCGGTGCCTTCCAGAATCGCCTGACCCGATCCACATCGTCCGTGTGAAAATCCATATGAGCAGCCAGCTGATTGGCCAAGCCTCCAACCTCCCGACCTCCCATCGCATTTGGCTGACCAGTAAGTGACAATGGCCCAGATCCCGGCTTGCCAATACGTCCCGTAATCAGGTGACAGTTGATGATGGCATTGACTTTATCGGTACCAGCAACGGACTGATTCACACCCTGAGACCAGGCAGTAACGACTTTTCCGGTCTCTGCAAACCACTCACAAAACTGCTTGAGAGCAGCTTTATCAATCCCGCAAAGTTTGGCAACCGCTGAAAAACTCCCTACTTTTCTGGCGGCGTTCAGAGCCTCATTAAAACCTTGGGTGTGCTGATCAATGTATGCCTGATCCAACTTATTGTGCTTATCAAGGTAGCTAAATAACTTATTGAAGAGAGCGGTGTCGGTTCCTGATTTCAGAGGAAGATGCAGGTCGGCGATGTCACAGGTATCAGTGGCACGAGGATCGATGACAACCACCTTCATGTCTGGACGCTGCTCTTTTGCAGCCCTTATTCTCTGGAATAATACCGGGTGACACCAGGCTGTATTGGCACCGACCAGCACGATCATATCGGCTAATTCAAGGTCCTCATAGTTACCAGGCACAGTATCAGAACCGAATGACCTCTTTTGACCTGCTACCGTAGATGCCATACAAAGGCGTGAGTTGGTGTCTATGTTGCCGGAACCAATAAAACCCTTCATCAGTTTGTTAGCCACATAGTAATCTTCTGTCAGTAATTGACCAGAGCCGTATAAAGCCACCGCTTCAGGACCGTACTCTTCTATTGTGGTTTTCAGTCGATAAACAACCTCATCCAGGGCAACATCCCAATTGACTCTCTGCTCACCTATATAAGGGGTCAGGAGACGATTCTCCAGAGAAACCGTTTCTCCGAGTGCACTGCCTTTTGAACAAAGACGTCCAAAATTAGCAGGGTGGTTCTCCCGGCCTTCTATATCCACCAGATGGAGCTCTTTATCGGTGACCGTCGCCTTGATACCGCAGCCAACACCACAATAGGCACACGTCGTATTGATGACTTGCTGAGGGTGATTGCATATATCGATGCTGTCAGCCATAGACATACTTCCTTCATTGGAAATTTCTTAGTGTTTCAGTGCATCTGCATTCAGATAACGTTTGCCGAAAATAAGTTGGTCGCGGATATCTGAAATATCTCGCCCTGTTTCCATCAATTCCTGATACCAGAGACCATCTGAAGCATCGCCAAAGAGCAGAGCCCCCTTCAACTCGTTATCACGGATCACCAGTTTTCGATAGATGCCAACTCCTGCAGCATCAATGATGATTTCTTCATCACTCTCTTCTGCAACAAACTGTCCACTGGAAAACAGATCAATACCGTCTACTTTCAGGCTGGTTGGTATCGGAACTGGCTCAAACCGCTCTCCCGACGAGCCCAACAGTCGATGCACAGCCACCTGAGCGTGCCCATAAACCGGCGCCACAAGACCAAACAGATCGTTGTTCAGCTGCACACACTCGCCAATCGCCGTTACTGAAGGGTCTGAGGTTTGCATTCTGTCGTTCACCAGAATACCTCTATCACACGCCAGACCAGTACCTCTGATCAGTTCTATGTTGGGCCGAACCCCCGCTGTCACTACCACCAGCGAAGCCTGTAACCACTCGCCATCTTTCAGTTGCACGCCGGTCACTTTTCCATCATCACCCGTATAGGAATCCAGCATGGCACTGCAACGGAACTCAATACCTTTTTCTTCCAGTGCTTTCTGCAAAAGCTTTCCGGCCTTTTCATCCAGCTGTCGGGCCATAGGAATGGACATGGTATCCACCACGGTGACCTTCATACCCCGACTGGCGAGGCCACTGGCACATTCAAGACCCAAGAGTCCGCCGCCAATTACCACGGCCTTTGCCCGGGGTCTGGATGAAGCTGTAAGCATCTGCTCAACATCATCAAGA
>NZ_JAHHPS010000517.1:0-1248 GCF_024606275.1 Endozoicomonas sp. SESOKO4
ATCCGCAAGCTCACCAGCGAGGATCTGCCCAAATTTAACGATCTGCTGGACCCGGCTACCCCCTGTCTGTACGACAAAGTCAGCCAGAAGAAACGCCCCCTGGCCGAGCATGTTTCTCTGCTGGTCGTGGCAGACCCTAAACAATTGGCATCGGTTGGCCAAACTGAAGACTCCCCGGGAGCCGTCGCTCCGGGAGCCGTTGCTCCCGGTGCTGATTTCTGGCGGAGAATTAATCGGCCGGGAAATACCTGGCAGTTCGACCCACAGACTGGCAATGACCAAGCGATGGACTTCAACAAAGTCCCTCCTGTATTGGCTGAATTCCCCAGCACCGAAAGTGCTACGGAAAGTGCTATGGATGAAAGTGATACTGTTCTTATTGATTGTCACTGGCATAGTAATTGGCGACAGTTGCTACTGGGTGGCCCCGGAGTGGATAAACAAGGGCGAATCCGGCATATTCCCGGCAGGCTTGAGTCGTTGAGAGCCGGTCAGAGGGTCATTCTGAAAGGAGCTAACTGGCAGGATCTGGCCTTTGAACAGACGATTCGGCAGATGCTGGTTCAAAAGTGTTTTGAGAGTAATGGCAAGATCTGTCAGTTACCCGACGATGTTCAGTTTTATCAAATGCCGGTAGGGAAGAACGAGCTTCATTCACTCTTCCGGAGCATTTCTCACTCTGGTAACGCACCACGAAACCCGATCATCATCAACCAGAGTAATATTGCCGAATGGCTGAACCCGATTGCCATTGCCCCGGAGGGCTATGCAGTTCCCAACAACTCTCTGTTGGAACAGGTTCGGGCAGGTGGTGTCGTCACCGTCACTTCTCCCCTTACAGAGGCACTCTGGTTTCGTTTGCTGGGTTCACTGCAGACGATACGCGAGACCACTGGCCTGGAGCCCCGAGTTCAGATGGCTCATTCAAAACGGCAGCCAAAAGCACTGGGATTGACAGAACACGATGAGCACTCAATGAGCGATCAGACCGCCTTTAAGACCATCACGTATCAGCAACAAGCCCAGGCCAGTCATTGGATCAATGATCTCGAAGCACCTTTGGTGATTCAGGTCAATGAACAGACCAGCCTCAGTCAGCTATTTGATAATATCCATGTCACCTCGGAACAAAAGGCGCATTTTGGTCGGCGTCAGAGTGAGTTGCAGCAGGCATTAGCCGCTGGCAAGCCAGTAGTATTGCGGGGTCTCGAAAGTAATCCAACACTCCAACAACTTCTGGAACCCTTG
>NZ_JAHHPS010000518.1:0-6400 GCF_024606275.1 Endozoicomonas sp. SESOKO4
CCGGGTCCAGCAGATCGTTAAATTTGGGCAGATCCTCGCTGGTGAGCTTGCGGATATCGATCACCAGGGTTAATGGCTGTGGACTTTCAAACAGCTTGCCCGCTAGCAGAGTGTGGCGACCATCGTCAGCAATGTTCAACCGGCTCACCAGATTAGCCTGTGAGAGGTCATCGGGGTGGGAGATAAGTGTGACATCACGATTTTCGTCGATGGTCTGGGTCACTAGCAGCTGTCGAACCTCATCATCGCTGGCGACAAAACGAAAATCGAAGGAATTAGAGGTCTTACGGAACGAGGTATCTGTTGGGGATACGGTTCTCGCTTTGTCAGGAAAGGTAATCTGAGGAAACGATCTATTGAATTCGGTAGTGACATCAGAGCAGATGTCTACCTTTGACAATGAATCCAGCTTTGCTCTCTTCCTCGCTGGCACGTTATTATTTAGCTGTCCACTATCAAGAACGCGTTTGCTTTTTTCCACACCAATATGACCATCCATAGTCAATCTCTCTCCTTACATTCGAAAAACTGCATTAAAACTGCTTGATCGTTTGACCTTAAAATCAGGTTGAAGTTCCTTTTAGACATAGGTTGCTAGGGGGCTAGTTGGTTAGTTAGATACTTATTGCCGAAAGAGTATTTCTCAGTACGCTTGATTAATAGCTAATCCATTACTACTTTTGGAGGCAGTTAATTGAATAATTAAAGAATGCTGTGAATAACTTTTAGTACTGTAATGTGTACAAAAGTACCACTTATTAATAATTGGAGTGTTCAATTGTAGGTCTTGAGCATGCTCTTTAACAGACATAGCGACAGGGATTACTGAAGAGGCATTATACGAATTATTAAATTTTAAAAAATGACTAAAAATGGAACTTTCTTACTATGAAATTATTGATGTTTTTTTGCTGCTTGTTTCTGAATGCTTCGCACGTGCTAGCTTTTGGCTCACTTTCTCATGATAATCATCATAAAGTCTTAACTCCGGCGCTTAATGGGAAGTCTTTTTCTCAAATGCTTCCTATTGAAAAAAATAGTGCTGATAAAATGTTAGTTGATGCTTTTAAGGAAAAAGAAATAGCGATTTTTAAAGGCTGGAAAGACCCCTTTCTTGAAAGTAGAACAAACAAAGTGACAAAAGAGTTCCAGGAACTCGATTACAAAAAGAATACAGGTGTGTCTAAAAAAGAAAAGGATAATTTCTACCAGCCAGGCCATGAAAAAAATGAGGATGACAATAGCGCATCTGTCTTGAATGTTTTTTTACCTTTATTACTCGGTACTGCTAACAATGTTTTTTTGAAAGTTGATACAAGTGACATACACGGAATTATCAGCCTCGGTAATTCAAAAAAAGAGGGAGCAGCGAGTGAAAGAGGTGATAGGGTACCTGAACAAAATAGTGAACAGGCCAGGGGGCAAAACCAACAGGCATCATCGCGGGTGAAATCTGGAAAGCGCAAGAGAGATAAGGATGCAGAGCTTAACTTTGATGTATCGGACTTGTCACCTCAGGAGGCAGCCGGGCATTTTTTAGATACTGTTAATACACTGGCCAGGGAGCATGATTTATCCATCGAAAGAGTCATCGGACATAAGAAGTGGAAGAGAAAAGGTTTTTTGCGTTTTTATACTGATTACGCCACTACCAAAAATAATGTTAAACAAATATTTGTAGATTTTATATTATTCACGGAAGGATTGTTAAGAGATCAGAAATTTATTTATAGTGACGAGGCAGATAAGTATCGTTCTGGCCAAACAATTAGTAAAGAACGAGTCGAAATAATAGATTCAGTATTGTCAGAGATATTTGCTCATCGACAAATTGAGGTGTCAAATAGATATGATAAAAATTATTATCTTGGAGAGTTATTGTCCGATTACCTTTATGAGAACTTCAAGGGCTATGACGATAGTAGGGACTATCGATTAGTTGGGCATAAGACATTTCAATTCTTTGAAAGGATTCTTTTTGGAGATGGCTATTTTTCAGAATATGATCAGTTTATGAGATTTATCGATCGCTACAAGAAAGAACTGTTTGATGAGATAAGAAAGAATACTGTTGAATGTAATGAGTGCAAGAATGCCATTATTGCTGCCCTGAGAATTAATGATGAACTTAGAATGACTTTTAATAAAGAAGTCATGGCATCGAAATTTGAAAGACGCTGGTTAGATGCTCTTCATGATATGTTTGAAGAAAAGCCAGATGCAGCTGGACAGAGTATTCCACTTAACAACTCTATTGATCTCAAATTTGGTGAAGAGTTGGAATATGATTTGATTTCTAAAGCTGAACAATGGGGTGGGCCAAGTTACTATTATCTTGAGATAGTAAGAGCTCATATGGAAAGATTAGGAGCAAATGAGGCAAGCTGTGATTCTGGAAGCTTTACTTTTGATGGACACTTCTATGTGACTCCTTTTTTAGATTATAGGAAATGGCTTGAGTTTAATTGTACGCCTTACCATGATGGTGACGCCGATGCGAACAATGCTTTAGAAAAAGTTTTTGAATTGGTTGACTCAATGATTAAAGATGAACTCATAGATCATGCTTCTGGCCACAAACATGTTGATGCGCTCTCTGCTACGCACGGTAACCCCGCTGTTCTTCTGGAATTACAGAGGGAGATTGAGAGCAATTCTTATCTACTCAGGGCATTCGGTAATAATGATCGAATTGTTAAGGATAATGAAAGTCAATGGTATAAATTGTTTTCTGATTATTCTGATATGAGAGAGTTAGCCATTGAACGGATAAATTGGATGATTGCCACGTATAACGAAAAGTTGGCTGCTTTCAATTATGAAGTCGTGAATGGCGATTGGCTAACGGATTCAGAAAAATTGGATAAGCTTAAACAGTTTGCAAAAATATATAGTCATTTTGTGCAAATGACCCCTTTGCAACAGATGTTCGGTGCAGCGGGTAATATGATGTTAGAAAAATATATGGCTATATCTTTGATGCATATTCCGGGATCCGAGGTGATCGATCCTTATGCCACAATAGAGTTTCGCTTTTTCCGTTGTCCTGAAAATATGCAGGAATTGAAACTGATTAATCAGTTTTTACAAGCCTGGTTCGAATATATCCATGACCGTCGAATGCGAAATGAGCCGATTGAGGTTGTACCTCATGGCGTCAAAGCCAGTGAAGATTATACTGCTGAAGAAGTTGTTCATCATACTATTCAATACTTGCAGAAACTGGGACTGAACCCCGATGACTATCAGAGCTTCCTGAATAAAGTATCAAAAGGATTTAGCAAACTTTGAACACAGCAGGGGCTGCTGCTTCACCTGTGTTGTAGAGGCAGGATCATTTTTTCTTATATCAGATGCAGCTTCCCCTAACCCCGTTGTTTATTACGTGCAGGGAGCACAAAGCTCCTTTTACGCAGATCACGGATGGGCAAAGGCACTTCAGGAGGCTCTCTAAGAAAAGGGTAACCAAAAGGAACCCGAAGCTTGCTCGCCAGCTTCTGAGCCAGGGCATAAATGGACCGATTTTTGCCCTGCTCCCACTCAGCAGCTTTTCGGGCTTCTGTTTTAGCTTTCCCGCCAGATCCGCAGGAGCCATCCCGATACGTTCTCGCGCCCAGTGGACAATCTACAGATTGATCATGGCTTCGTTCATTATTGGCGTCTATCGTGTAATGTTCGGAATGGTATCATTGTCGGAACCGCACCAGAGCCATCTTAAGTACTATAGCCTCCCAGTATCTATATTAGGTATCTTTGAATGGGTCATGGGGTGGAAGTTGTTGAGTATAAAAACGGGTATACCTTTCTTATGGTTGGCCTGGCTATTTCTGGCCGTATTCTGTGCGTGTTCTACTGATTTGTCCGGCGATACCATTCCAGATAGCTCATCTTATTGTCCACAATTGTCTGTTCCCGGTGTCTCTGTCAGTTTTCCGTTAAACCTTGAAGATGTGGGGGCAGCGGCAGTTGTGCAGCTGGCAGTATCGTCTGCAATCGTGATATCAGCGTTAGTTTGTCAGGGTTCTGCCGCGTCGTGTAGTCCGGTTATCTATCCTGTTATGCAGGTTTACGGTATTTCGGCTGGTCTGCTGAACCGTTTTCTCTTGATTGATGCCTTACGGCAATGGGCTTCGTGGCTTGTATTTTCCGGTTCGCAGTGGAACCCCGTGAGAATACCCGATTCTGCCACTGCTGAGGCTGGAACCTTCAATCCGGTGCTTGGCTACCTGACTCTGGCAGAAGCTGATCCAAACTATCGGATACAGCAAGATGATTTTGCCAGCCTGCACAGTCTTGTGGCCTATGTTACTGAGCTTAATAAGCAGCTTGCACCCGGTCAGTCGGTCGTGAAAAGTCGTGATGGAAAAGCGGAACTGCAGGTTGTGCAACAGGATTCAACTACAACTGTATTCTCGGTCATTCTGCCAAACAGTGACAACACAACCAGCACTTACCAGGTGGGGAGTAATCAAGGCATTTTCTGGATAAAAAAATTCAATGACATTAACGTTGAGCGTTATCAACAGATTGTCTGGAGCGAACCGAAAGAAGGAAGTACCACTACTTGTTTAACTGTCCAGCTTATTGCTCCAGAGAAGGCAAATGAGTCTGGGTTGCAAATTGCATTGACGGTGCCATCCTGGCTGACTCATCGGCTTCTGGCAGCCAGCTCTGCAAAGACCACAGCCGGGTTCAGCCGGTTGTTTCTGAATTGGTATTGGTCTGCTTATATCATGTCTGAACCGATGAAGGCTTTGATGCTCCGGCCATATCAAGAATTGGGCTTGCAAGGACTGACTCCTGTGGTTCCTGCCTGCTACTCTGACAATCAGCATTGTTTTGGTTGGATGACCATGCAAGCTTTCTCTGCTGGTCCTCTTCCACAGTCGTATATATTGGGTCCAGCTGCGGAGGAAAACAGGTTTTCCAGCAGCGGAGAAAGCTTCACTCTCAACAAAAGTGACGAAAGGGAGCCAGAGGGTTCCGGGGAGGATGAGGGCGAGGGGGCAGAAGGTGAAAAAGATAAGGACAAAGGTGCAGGCTCCCCATTTTCTGAAAAGTCCGGTTTGTCTCCCGTCGTATCACCAGAGAGTCTACTGTGGCAGGCAACAAAGCAGTTTTTTTTAAACAGTGGATTGAGTGTGGGGCAGTCACCCGAAGCCGCTCTTCAGGATGCCTACGACTTAATGCGCAAGCTAAGCCATGCAGGCATGCTGCAGGTTTTGCCTGTTGAAGATCGTCAGCAGACGGAAGAGTGGGCAATGGTTGTGAGTAAGCGTCTTGCTCGTTATATCAATCACTCCATGAGCCCTGCAGGTGATACAGATCCACCTGCTTTTTCTGATCACTGTCGCAGCAGTGATGATGAGTACATTGTGCCCATGACGCAAGTTATGTTTAATCGTGTCGTTGATAGCTCTGATAAATATGGTCAGTTTGCTCAGACTATTATTAATTTGCGCGATGGCCTCAAGGATATTATCGAAGCCTTTTGTGTAGAGAAAAAAACGGGTAGCTGCCTGTATGGAGGAGAGTCTGTAAGAGCGTACATAACCAAACACGGGTTTGGACATCAGCTTAAATTCAAGGATAACGAGCCTGTGACGAATGATATTGATGTTCTGATGGCGTACGACAAAGTAGATGATTTAAAACAGTGGCTGGATACAAAACTGGATGGTTTTAAAGTATCAGAACCCCGCCAAAAAATGTTGTTTTCTTTCCCCGGGCAGGGGCCTGATCCTGAAGCCTATAACCTGTTTGTGTTTGATTTTACGGTTGAAGGCGGGTCAATAAACGCCTACCTCCCAAGCCTGGATGTCGCTATGGCGCTTACCGGGTCACAGGCCACTTTCCAGTCCGAGGAACTGGTTATTTATGAGAGCATCGTCAGGGGGCTAAACGGTGATGCGGCTAAGCGCGATACCTCTATTCGGAAGCAGGGCAAACATTGGCATCGTGCCCTCTATTTGAAAACGGTTTTCTCAAAGAATTATTTCTTCAGCATGCTTTTAGACGACATAGATCGGCGGTCAGGTGAATTACCATTACAGCCAAATCACAGAAGTACTCATTTCAAGTCAGCCAGGATTGAAGTGATGAAGGAGCGCATTGATGAACTGACCCGTGAATTAAATAATAAGGAACAAGAGTTAATGCTTTCGAAACAAAAAGTTTTGGATGCTTTAAAAGCTAATGAAATCAGCCTTGCCAAAAAGGAAGAGCAACGAAACCAATTTTTTCATGAATTTGAGAAAAAGCTGTCGAGGAAAGATAAAGAGATAGCTGACAGGCGGTCTGCTAATAAGAGAATGGGTGAAAAAATTGCGTCATTAAATAAGCTGGCTAAAAGCTATGAGGAAAAAAATGTAAGTCTTGATAAGGAACTAAAAAGTCTGGA
>NZ_JAHHPS010000519.1:0-2099 GCF_024606275.1 Endozoicomonas sp. SESOKO4
GTAGTATTAATCGGCATTCCCTCATCCAGGGAAAGAGGTTTGCTCATTGTATACGACAAATATCAGGAGTAAGTCAGCGAGATCCACTATCTTGAAGTTTTTAAACTCAAAATACCTCAAGATGATGGAACCCGCTGATCTACTCATTAAGCAATTTAGAACCTGTCTGGAATAAGACGAGTGTCGACTGAATGTTCTTGCTTATCTTCTGCATAAACCCAGAGCAACCTTTATTCGAGGTAAACTTTCCGCTCCCCGGCAGGATGAAATTGTGAATACAGTGAAAGGGCTGGGGCTTGTGTTATGAGCAACATTCAATTTCTGGAAGTTTTATCTATGCGAAATTTTAATGTTCTACTTGGCGCATTGCTGCAAATCCATACTTGGGTATTACTATTACTACTGCCCCTGGCTTCAGAAGCTACGGCAAACAATAACAAATATAAAGTATTTAAAACGCCAGCTGATTCTTCTGTCAGCTTTCAGATAGTTCAGGATAACGCCACTCATGTTATTTGCCTGGGAGCCCGTACCTCTCATGTTGAGCTATTTACCAGTATTAGCTGTCTGAAAAGGCTGAAAATTCATGAAGATTCAGGTGATGAAATTCATGTACTGTCAAAAAGAGGTGAGGATTATGGAGGCATACGATTTGTCTCTGAAGAAGTAATAACAGGTTCAGAGGCTGGAAAGTTAACGACAGTTCTCTTGAGTTCTGCCGGTAGGCCAAACAATCGTTGGCCAAGAATTGACAAAGAAGATTATGTTTCAGATATACCAATATCGGTACAAAGTTATTCTCCATATACAGGTAATGATGAACGCAAACAGCATAGGGCAAATGACTGGCTGCTTAGTGGATGCCAGAATGAGCAATGCGCTTTACAAAACGATGACAACCTAAACTTGAGTGACGGTGAAGCTATTTTTCGGAACGAGAAATTGTTGTGTGTGAATGCGTCAGGGCACTGCAACATGGCAAGATCAGTAAAGAGAATTAACGATGGTTCATGCAAGTTGAAATGCTTCCAGTGTTTGGTCACTGATTCGGATGTTTGTATTGAAGGTTCTGGTAGTGGAACCTGTATCAACCAAAAAACACAGCAGATATGTGATTATGGTGCTTTTCGTAGAAAAAAAGGTGATATTGATTGCCCATGGGGTTACTGCTCAGTTATTAGTTGTCCGGCAGGTTATAATCCACCTGATTCTCCGGATACCTGCGAGTGTAAGGCTTTCTTTGGTTTTCGGGATCATTCGCTCCACCAAAAAAACTGCACCTCTTTGCACCCGGACAACTGTATTGATACCACTGGTAATTGTCCACAATGTCACGACGAAGATGATAACGATCACTTGATGGGTATACTTGTCGGTAGCTTGGCTGTTCTCTGTGTAGTGATTCCAACTACTTATTGTTTGTATAAAAATCGCCACCATTTCGGATATAAAAAATTAGGCAATTGAGGTTATTATGGTTTGCAATAGGTTTTCTCAGTTAATAAAACGCTGATACATAGACCTGTGACAGCAGTAACATTTTCCTGAATAAAAAAGCACGATTAATAAAGCGCGCTTTTATCAAAACAGAGAGCATTAGCATGATGAAAGCTAAGTCAAGTCACCAAAAAGACAGAATAAAAAATATCACTTTTTATTCTGTCTTGATTTGCAGTTGTATCAATCACTCAGCTTTTGCAGAAACTGATACTGAAGATGGAGTTTTATCCAATCTTGTGTACTTCCAGCCCCAAATTTACATTCCGGAGAAAGCTCAGCCTTGCCAAAGCATTCGTGTTTCAGATGACCCTATATTAACCTCGACAGCGTGTTACAAGAAAATATTTCATATGACGAGACAGGCACTACAGCGAAAGATATCTGCAACCTGCAAGGACGTGAAGAGCTGCTTTCAGAAATCAACTTACGTATTTGGGGCAAGGAACCTAACCCAGAGTAGCCCAACCAGATCCCCAGAAGCTTCCAAAAAATCTCAAGATGAGTAACCGCTTTTCACCACCCCGGTTGATATTTACCTAAAACCTGCCGTCCAGATTTAATGCCTTGTAAGGAAGTTTCGGATAATTGACGACCTTGAC
>NZ_JAHHPS010000520.1:0-1483 GCF_024606275.1 Endozoicomonas sp. SESOKO4
GTTACTGGTTAACCAATAATGTGAAACAGTGGGTGGTGGATGTTTAACCGGGCATGATTCTCTCCGTTTAATTTCCTGATGATTTCCTTGCATGGCTTGAATGATCGGTTGAGGATGAAGGTTCATTGTTTACAGACAGAATCAGGGTATTACTATCTGAAAAGAAAGAAAAAATTATTCGATAATAGTGGCAGGATGGGAGGGTAATGATGATATGGAGAATAATTTTTATCAAGACATTACTTTTCTCATAATTTTATAAAAAAGCAATTTGATATTAACTTTGAAAATAAAATCTATGTAAACGACAATGGATGGTCACAGTGATAGAGACATCCAATTTATTGCTTTTTTCTGAGTGTCCCTTACAGCAGTTAATGGATAAGTATAAATACAAGGGCTAGACTTCCTGTCGACTGTTCCAAAGAGTCCAGAGCATGGTCAAACTACAGCATTATTCAGCCCGGTTAGTCGTCCCTTTATTCCTGCTAATGGCTTTGATTGCAGAAGCCCAGACGGCGACTCAATCCTTGAACATAACCCCTTCTCCAACCACGATCTCTTCTCTAACCACGACCTCTGCTTCTTCGAAATCCAATTCGAGAGGTTTGTGTGATTCTCTGATAGGACAAACGGCGGGGGTTGAGCGGCGGCTAAACCAGTATGGTAGCCTTTTTAGCGGACGAGAGTGCTTTGTTCTGAGTGCCGATCCGGCAGAGGATTTGGCTGATGTGATCAAACAGATTCCTGAGAATGCTGTTATACTTCTCTCTTCCGAAACTGTAGTGTCGTCTTCTACTGCGACTCCTTCTGCATCCGTTGCTCTTGCGACATCTTCGGTATCCTCTGCCCCTGCGCCGGAAAACATCCCGGTTAATTATCTTATTGGTAATGAAATAACTTTGAAGGACGGTCAGGACATTATCGGGGCGGCAGATGATGGTTTTGAAATCATTATCAGTCTTGGGTCAGGTTATTATGATCCTCATATGATCAGGATTGGAATGAATGGCAATTTCCAGTTTGGCAATGTGAGAGACAGTCATATAAGACACCTTACTTTCCAGCCAGTTAGTCCTAATAACACCAATAGGACGGTTGAAAATATTTTTGCAGGAAAGTGTTACAACCGTAGACTGATTGTAGTGAACAACCTGTTTCACCTTCCTCTCACCAAGGCCGCACTTAATCTTGAGTGCAAAGAGTCTCTGGATGCATCGGCCAACGATATACGCCCGGGCCCGGGCCTGCTGTTCGTCAGAAACACGATCATAGGTAAAACCGCAACAAGGTTGCGCGACAGCTATATTCCAGAAGCAGGCGTCTTCATTAACCTTCATACAATCATTAACCAGACACAAAGGGTTGCTGTTATTGAGAATTCATTCGAGGGCGATATGGCTAAAGCGGGTGACTTTATTCTTGGGTTTGGGAGCAGCATGGATATTTTCAGAAACAGAGTCGACATTAACAATGTTGCCAA
>NZ_JAHHPS010000521.1:0-7933 GCF_024606275.1 Endozoicomonas sp. SESOKO4
ACCACCGACACGCGGATTTTCAATCCGCTGCTCTACCAACTGAGCTACCCAGGCCTTTCACGTAACCATGTGCGAGGCGTATTAAACGGATTTCACCCCTCTGAGTCAAGTCGGCTATGCTGATTTTCCGTTTTTTGAACGAAAAAAGTGGTGTGGATCAACTGTTTAGAGTCACAATGCAGCTGGCAGAGTTTATTTTGTTATTGAAAGACGACATAGTCCGCCAATTCTTCCAGGGACTCCAGTTCAGCTATTTCTTCAATCGGTGCCTGCCCCTTTTCTTCCTTGTAAGTCTGATAGGCTCTGGTATCTATAACAATGTCGCCATTTTCTTCCTGAAAGAGGACAGAGTGGTCGCTGATGGCAGAGAGAATGAGCTTCTTTTTGTTGTTAGAGATAGAAATGTCTTTGATGTTCATAGGTCAGGCTCCTAATCAGTTTACTTCTGTTCAGGTACAAAACCTTCGGCGGCATCATAGTCTTCACCGGCGAAAAACTTATCCATCTGTTCGGTCAGGTATTTGCGGGTTTCAGGATCCAGCAGACTGAGGTGTTTCTCGTTAATCAGACGAGTTTGGTGGGCTTGCCATTCACTCCATGCAGACTGGGAAACGTTCTCGTAAACCCACTGGCCTTTGGGGCCTGGCAGAGGTGGCACAGCAAGGCCTTCGGCTTCTTTCTTGAGTTTTACACAGTGTACGGTACGGGCCATGGGTATCCTCTTTCTCACAATCAGTAATAGGGTGGCATCTTAACAAACTATTCGTCAGGACGAGCAGCTGACTTCCAGCTTTTTACTCCACTCAGGGGGCTTTTGAGCATAATGTCCCAGATCAGGATGCTCATCATAGGGTGACTGCAACACTTTCATCAATTGGTCGATTTCACTGTAGTCCCCCTTTTCCGCCTTCTCGATAGCCGTTTGGGCGAGATAATTTCGCAGAATGTATTTGGGGTTGATTTGTTTCATTCGTTCGTGGCGCTGCTGCTCTGGCTCCGGGTTTCGACGAATCCTTTCATCATAGCGTTGCAGCCACTTTTTGAGGAACTCAGGTTCACTGCACAAAGCAATGAATGCTGATACGCCCTGACCTGCACGGTAATCCGACAAGGTACGGAAAAACAGGGTGTAGTCCAGTCGTTGATCATGAAGTTGCTGCAGAAGATCCCTGATCAGATCTGAGTCTTCAGGTTCTTCTTCCTGCAGCCCCAGTTTCTCACTCATCAATGAAAGATATTTGGTTGAGTAAAGCGCGGGATAGCTGTCCAGTATTTTTTGAAGAGTAGATATATCTTCGAGCAGAGGCAAAAACGCCTGTGCCAGTCGGCCACAGTTCCAATAACCGATATCGGGTTGTTGGCTGAAAGCATAGCGGCCGGAATGATCAGAGTGGTTACAGATGAAGTGCCAGTTGAAATCATCCTGAAAGCCGTAGGGCCCGTAATCAAAGGTTTCGCCGAGAATGCTCATGTTGTCGGTATTCATTACCCCATGGGCAAAACCGTTAGCCTGCCAAAGGGCAATCATATGAGCGGTTTTCTCTACCACAGCTTTGAAAAATAAACTGTATTTGTCGTTTTTATCGGGCTGCCCGGAAAAATCAATTCGCTCGGAAAAATAGTTCTGAATGGTAAATTCGACCAGAGTTTCAAGAGCTTCGTGTTGTTTGGTGTAGTAAAAATACTCAAAGTGACCGAAACGGATATGAGTTTTTGCCATTCGCAGCAAGGTAGATCCGCGTTCCTCTGTTTCACGGTAAACCGGAGTGTCGCTGGTCACCACACAAAGGGCACGAGTGGTCGGGATACCCAGATGGAACAAGGCCTCAGAGGCAAGGTACTCACGGATGCAGGAACGTAAAACGGCCCGACCATCACCGAATCGGGAATAGGGTGTCATGCCTGCCCCTTTCAAATGGAGATCCCATATTTCACCTTTTTTGTTGATCACTTCCCCCAGAAGCAAACCTCGCCCATCGCCCAGCTGAGGGTTATAGCTGCCAAACTGATGTCCGGAGTAGATCATTGCCAAAGGGTCGGAATCTTCGGGAAATATTGAGCCTCCACCCATCTGGGTCAACTGCTCTTTACAAGTGTCGCTCAGCTCAAGATCTAGCAGATCAGCGGCTTTCTGACTCACGGCGACCAGCTTGGGATTATCCAGAGGAGTGCCCTGAAGACGGGTATAGAACACGTCTGGCAGCTGGCCAAAGCGGTTATTAAAGTTGAGCTGATCCAGGCTTGTTCTCATTTAGATATTTTCCATACAGAGGACGGAAATGCCACCACTCCCTGTTGCGGCATTGCTGTGGTCAAAGAATACCTGAGTATTTTACTAGGAAATTGACTTGTGTGGGAGAGTTCTTCAGGAAACGGCAGACGACGTAATAGCGCTTTTAAGGTTGACCCATTTGTTGCATGAGCTGATCTTTTTCTTCCCAGAGATCATTAACCCATGCCTGAAAGTCATTACGAAATTCAGCATCCTGCTGGTAGCTGCGACCTATGAACGATTTCGGGATGGTTCGTTTGTCAACATGGATACTGACGCTTTTAATTCGACCACACAGGAAGTCCCAGAAACCCAGCTGGCCTTTTTGATGGTAAACAATGGTGATGTTTAAAAGGGTTCTCACCTGCTCACCCAAAGCTCCAATTACGTAACTGATACCGCCAGCACGGGGTTTCAGCAAATGTTTGAAGGGGGATGACTGCTTTTTGTGCTTCGCCTCGGTAAAACGGGTGCCTTCGAGGTAATTGACGATGGATACCGGCATGGTTTTGAATTTTTCGCAGGCATTAAGGGTGTTTTCCAGATCTTTGCCACGTTTTTCCGGGTGTTTTTCAAGATAGGCTTTGCTGTAACGCTTCATAAATGGGAAGTCGAGAGCCCACCAGCAAAGACCTATAACCGGAACGAAGATCAGTTCCTGTTTGAGAAAGAACTTCATCAAGGGGATTTTTCTGTTGAGCAGCTGTTGCATCAGCAAAATATCGGCCCAGCTTTGATGGTTGGAGGTGATCAGATAATAGCCATTGGGATTCAGGTCATTCAGACCGCTGATATTCAGATGAGTTCCTGTCAGTGCTCTCATCCAGAGGGAGTTGATGCTGATCCATAGCTCAGCCATAAAGTGAGCCATTCGTCCCATCAGGCGACGAAAGCCTTTTAAGGGGACGATGAGTTTTAAAAGAGAAAAACAGAGCAGCGGCACGCTGAGCAACAGGGTGTTGATGATCAAAAGGGAGGCAGATAAACACCCTGTAACGTATTCTTTAAATCGACGGATCATGTTGGACTTGGCGTTCTTTATTGGGGGTTGCGTAGTTTAACTCGAAACTTTTTTCATCTCTAACCCGGAACTTTCACCCCGCTGATCGCCTCTACAGAGTCCTCATGATTTTCGTTAAGAGCTTACTGACTGGAGCTGCCAAGCCCAGCTCGGACGGTTGATCAGGCTGAAACCAGTGCCATCGATCTCCATCCGCTACCGAAGAGGCTTTGGCAGCAAAGGATTTGACCGGAGTGATATCCAGGTGATAATGGCTGAATGTGTGTCGAAATGAAGACCATTCTTCAAAATCTTCCAGACTTAATCCGGTTTTGTTTTGAGCGGCACCAGACAGCTCCTCATCAATCTGGATTTCCGGAAAACCCCAGAGTCCTCCCCAAATACCTGTAGGTGGTCTTTTTTCCAATAGAACCTCTCCAAACTCGTTGATCACCATTAACATGATTATCGATCGTTCCGGCTTATCTTTTTTAGGTTTGGGTTCGGGGTAGCGGGTTTCTTCTCCGGCTTTGTGGGCCACACAGTTTTGCTCTAATGGGCAAATCAGACAGGAAGGTTTGGTCCGGGTGCAAATCATTGCCCCCAGATCCATCATCGCCTGAGTGTAATCTGCATTGCGATGATGTGGGGTAAACCCTTCGGCAATACTCCAGAGTTGTTGTGCTACTGCAGACTGTCCGGGCCAACCAGAAATGGCCTGATAACGGGCCAGTACTCTCTTAACATTACCGTCCAGAATCGGAGCACGAATACCCATACTGATGGACGCTATCGCTCCGGCAGTCGATAAACCGATTCCGGGTAACTGAGTTAATTCTTTAACAGAGCGGGGAAACTCACCGGCAAAAGTATCCATGACCATTTTTGCCGCCTTGTGCAGGTTTCTGGCTCTGCTGTAATATCCGAGCCCGCTCCACAGATGAAGTACATCATCAATCTCCGCTGAAGCCAGGTCTGCAACCTTGGGAAAACGCGACATAAAGTTTTCAAAGTACGGGATGACGGTAGCTACCTGGGTTTGCTGCAGCATGACTTCGCTGATCCAGACCCGGTAAGGGTTGATGTTTTTCTGCCATGGCAGGTTTTTGCGGCCATGACCATCAAACCATTGGAGCACTTGTTGGCTGAAGGCGTCACTATTGCTATCTGGCGACATATAGGGTGTTTGGGCTTAAAAATTGAATTGTACATTCTACTATGAAAAATACGATGAAATGGCCTGCGAATCAGATTTCACAGCGTTTTTATATCTGCATGCGCTGCAAACCGGAAACATGAGCTTCCTCATTTAAGATCAATCATTTGTTTGCTCAGACCCACTTTTACCGGGAGTACAGAATTTCCTTAGAGTATAAGTTTTATTGATTCCTATTATTCAAAAGTTTGAATTTTCTTATTCTCAAAATACATTATTTTATGCACGTACCTTCTAAAAACTGCTCGAACAGCCATGAGCTAAATAAAGCCATGAGCGAATGACTGACAGGCTTGGTAATACGCACGATGAATAAGACTGAAAATCCAGCTCGCACAACTGGCCTGGTATCAAGACTAAGCCGTGTTCCCACTCCTCTGGGAGGTCTGGCTTTAGGCATTGCCAGCCTCGGCGCCGCCTGGTCTCTGGTCATGCCAGATCATTCTCAGGGACTTAAGTTAACCGCTGCTCTGATTGCCGCCATACTGGTCATCAATGTGATGCTGAAATTTATTCTGCACCCGCACCTGATTCGTGAAGATCTTTCACACCCTGTCGTCAGCAGTGTTATGCCAACCTGTGCCATGGCTGCTATGGTGATTGCTTCTGCTCTCATGCCCATTTCCGAATTTGCGGCACGCGCGCTCTGGGTAGCGGCCGTGCTAACTCATCTGGTATTACTGGCAGGTTTTGTGACCAAGCGGGTTAGGGACTTTGATATTGAGCATATGGTGCCCAGCTGGTTTGTACCTCCTGTTGGTATAATCGTGGCTGCGGTCACGAGTCAGGGTATGGGCTTTGAGCCTCTGGTCAAGATGCTGTTTATCTTTGGCCTGCTCTGCTATTTCATAAAGCTGCCCATCATGTTCTACCGCCTGATCTTCAAGAGCACTATTCCTGATGCGGCGCTGCCTACTTTTGCCATTATGGGAGCACCAGCCAGTTTGTCTCTGGCGGGTTATCTGACCATCACCGATAATCCCAGCCTGATCATGATCAGTATTCTGGCGCCACTGGCTATTTTCATGACGGTCATGGTGTATATGGCTTTTATTAAACTGCTGAGGCTGCCATTTTCACCTGGCTATGCCGCTTTCACCTTCCCAATGGTGATTGGTGCCACAGCATTGCTTAAGCTGGAAAGCAAAGTAAATGGTGTCTTTGCTGATCTCTTTTATCAGCTGGGGCTTATTGAACTCGTGGTGGCTACAGTCATTGTCACTTATGTTGCTATTCGCTATATCCTCTTTTATCTGAAGCCCCGCCCACAATTGGCATAACCTGAACAGAAAATAACTGGCTTGATCCATGTGTCCTGCCAGTCTTTTTTGAGTCCAACAGACTTCTATTACGGCTCTGCTGAACCATCCCATCTCGCTCAGAAGGCTCATGCAGTAGGTTAGCGCTGGGCAATATAAACCAGGATTCTTGAATTTTTTTGGAAATTAATAGTCCAAAGCACATGAAGCTTAAAAAAATTAAATACAGTCAATGGAGTGACTAATGAATATAAACTCTTCCAGAACAGATGCATACGGGCTTCATGAAAGCAGCCTTGTTAAAGAAAACGTTGGTGATGAGTTTGATTCAGGGCCGAGCGAAGTCAAGAGCTTTTCAAGAAAGCGCAGGGTTCAAGATAAATCCTCTGCGTTGGTAAAGCAGATACGACGACTTGGTTGTTTTCTGTCAGGTTGCAGTCGTCAGATGCCCAATCAGACTATTCCCGAGCGAACCGTTTCCCATTGGATTGCTACTGATGTTTGTGAGGTTGCAGATGTAGCCAGTAGCAAGGTGAACGTGACGTTTACCGCAGAGGAAGCGGCTGAACGTTTTCGAAATACCATTGAAAATCTTATACATACGTTGAAATATGACGAAATCGCAATGGAATATCTTGAAGATGATCAAAGAGAGGCAATAACCGGGATTTTTATTGATTTTATTTTATGTCAGGAAGGTCTGGTTCATGACCGGTGCTTTACGTTTGAAAGCAGTACCGATAAATATGTGGCTGGCAAGACCATCGGCCTTATGAGGATTGAAGAGATAGAGTCTTACCTGAATGCTATTTTTACCGAACAGGCAGCAGAGGCATCGAAATTTAATAAGCTTAGATTACGTTATAGCCTGGGTGACATGCTGATTGATTATCTTAACAAAAAAGAGAATGTACCGGATGATGTTACTCCAAAGGTTAAGGCTTCAGTTGACTTTCGCGTCTATGAAATTACGTACGAGAAATTGCTGAAGGAGATTTATCCATTTTTTCAAACCCTTCTTGCTGGAAGAGGCTTTTTTTCTGAGTTGGGCGTTGTCTTTAATTTTGCCGTCAAATTCAGGCAGCAACTGATTGATAGTGCTTGTGTACCGCTAACATCCAGCAATATGTTAACTGTTGGTCTGCGCACCAACGAAAGTAATATGAGAGAGTATTTTAATCAACATGTTATGGATGTTATTTTTTCCGGGCGCTGTGATGGTATTGTTAACGCCATGTTTGATGACACTTCTTTTGGAACTGACAATGAAGCGAAACCGGCAAACAGACCAAACCTTAAATTCGGTGAAGAGCTTGAATATGACGTTAAAGATTCCCGAGCCCGGCTTGATGATATTTTTACATATCGACTCAAAGACAAAGGGATGTGTTATCGTCGTATCGCTGACGAACGTGGTACACGATATGGCTTTGATGATAGCTTCACCGTACTCCCTTTTTATGATTCCCAGAATTGGTTTGAAATAAACTGCACGCCTTATCATTCTGGTGACCAGCTTGCGGAATTATCTTTTGAGAAGGTGATTGAAGTCACTGATTCAATGCGCAAGGACGGATTCATTGATTATAGTTCCGGGCATAAACACGTCGATGTCTTGAGTGCTACTCAGGGTGATACCGGTGTGCTTCTGGCGATGGAGTCTGAGATCCAGCGAAACCCATTTTTGCTAAGGGCGTTTGGAAATAATGATCGTATTCTGGAGAACGATGAAGCCAGATGGTATAAAACATTTGCTGATTACAATCCTGACACAAAACCATTTGCCGTAAAACGGTTAAATACGTTCATTGACCGATACAATAAAAAAATACAAGAAAATCATACTGAAAAGCCAAGCCATAAAGGCAACACTGATTCGAAAAAAAAAGAGAGGCTTGAGCAATTTGCACATTTTTATAGTCAGCTTGTTCATATGACGACCATACAAAGGGGGCTTGGTTATATTGATGTTGATATAATGGAAAAATATACGGCTATGTCTTTGTTGCATATTACCGGAGCAAACAGAGTCAATAAATTATCTACGCTGGAGTTTCGTTTTTTCCGATGTCCGAAAACGGTTCAGGAAATCAAATTAATTAACCAATTTTTACACGCCTGGTTTCAATATATTCATCAGTGCAGAAAGGATAAAATCCCTTTGCAGCCTGTCCCTGAAAATATCC
>NZ_JAHHPS010000522.1:0-1787 GCF_024606275.1 Endozoicomonas sp. SESOKO4
AAGTCGATTGGATGGAAACTCTCTGAAACTGTTCTGCACAGCTTCCTGAATCAGCTCCTCCATGGAGTCCATTCGATCATCAGCCACGACACCCTGAAGCATCACAGGCCGGGTTTGGGACCAATGAGCAACAACCCGGGATTCGTGCATGGCAGGAGCAGTGCTCAATGCCTGCAGGAGATGAAACATGGAACGATCACTGCCATCGGGCTCATCGCTGGCCATGACATTCGCAATAGCATGCCGGGTGGCCTGCTGGACGAGTCTGGTGAGGAGCTGCTGTCGAACTTCTGTCTGGTTGCCCGATCCAGAGTCAGCTGTCAGCCAATGGTCCAGCTCGTAGCGGTCATAGATTCTCCGAACTGAAACCATAATGGCCCTTAATAACCTCTCATTTTCTTCAGCAAAGACGTAATCAAAATAGAGTCTGTTGATATTGTCCCTGGCATTCCTGACAGCTTTGTGCTCAGATGAATCAACACTGCTCCAACAGGAAGACACCAGCATCAAACTGATCAGCACAGACCAGATAATTCGATAAATAACCATACGACACTCCAATGTCTTAACAAATTCAGGAAGCATAGGGCAATCAACTGGCAGGGGCAGAGAAAGCGATAAACAGTTGTTGAGTTTGTATTCAGGTTCTTAAGTGCCCGGCAGGCAGGTGGGAACACTGCCGGGCCCACAGGCGCGGAATCAGACATATGAATAATTTCAGAACCAGTCGGCACTCCGATTCTGAACATCTCCTGTAGTCGAGGTACCAAAGCTGGTAGAACCACTGCCGCCATCGCTGCTTGAAAAATTGTAGGTGAAGCCGCCGAATGCCCCCCCCACTCCGCCTTGTTGATGGGTCGTTTCTGTCTCTGCCCAGTATCTTTCTTCCTCTTCCTCTTCCTGCTGCCTTCTTCGGCGTCTTTCATCTTCTGCTGTCCAGATATAGCGTTCTTGCCGCAAATGGCTGTATAGCTCTGTGAGCGATATCTGCATGTAGATATCAGCCAAATCCATGTTACAAGTAAGAGGATTCAGAACCCCGGCCTGCATCAACACATTTTTAATTACCTTTTCATCAAAGCCTTCCGTAGCTCTTTTGATCTGCTCCCTGTCCCATTTGGTGGGTTTCCAGTCCCTTCCCTGCGGATCATTCCGCCCGGGTCGGTTCAGTGCATTGCCTAACTTTCTTTGCAGCTTCTCCCGCTGCAGCCGCATCTGCCTGGCTGGTTCTGTTTCATATTGAGAGATCACCATACAAAACACGCCGGCGGATATCACGCCAAGCGAAGCGCCCATCCCAAGCATTGCTCTGTATAAAATGAATTGAAACCAGCTTTCCTCTTTACTTTCATCCGGGGAGTAATGCATGACCGGTATCTGAACGGGTGGCGGTGATGTAACAGGTACCGGCTTTTCACCATCCAGAATTCTGCGAATCTGCTGGTACCACTCATTGCCATAATCTTCACGATCAGCGGCTTTCATAAACAGCGCGGAGAGGTCTTCCTGATAGTGACGACGTTTGCCGTCTGTATGCCATAGGGTGGGATGATTGTTAAAGGCCTTAGTCATCATGGACAGGTAGATTGAAAATGCCGGGTCTCTGGCAATCTCCGGGTTCTGCTTTTGCCGGTCTACCTTGTGGCTGAGAGAACGAAGCGCCTTGCCACGAAGAAAACGCTCCTGCATTTCCAAAAGAATAAAACTGAGTTGCCGGGCTAACTGTTCCCGTGAAAGTCGATTGGATGGAAACTCTCTGAAACTGTTCTGCACAGCTTCCTGAATCA
>NZ_JAHHPS010000523.1:0-2876 GCF_024606275.1 Endozoicomonas sp. SESOKO4
CATAGCTTTTTGATAGCTTCAGAAACGCTGCTATAACACTTCCTGATATCAGAGACGCTGTCTGGAACTCAGCTATTTTGATGGAATGACTCATCAGAATCTTTCTAACCAGCTGGAAGTTCCTATCGGAACAGTGAAAACGTGGATTCGACGTGGACTGATGAGGTTGAAGGAATGCATGACGACCGCTTAGATCTAAGCAATCCTGATGAAAGAAATCAGGCTGCAGCAGACTATGTGCTCGGCCTGCTGACGCCTGATGAAAAGGCTCAATTTGAAGTATTAATGGCTGTTAGTCACGATGTTCAGCGTGAAGTAGACGAGTGGCGAGAGTACCTGGATACTCTGAACGAGGCTCTGCCTCCTGTCGAGCCTCCCAAGCATATTTGGAAAAATATTGAGCAAGCTACCAACAATAAAGAATCATTCTGGAGCAGCCTGAAGTTCTGGCAAGGTTCCGCTTTTGCTTCGGTTGCCCTGGCTCTTATGGTGGCTCTGGCGAATTTTCAGTCGGTAAACCCGGCGAACATGGAATACGTTTATGTCGTCAACAACCAGAAAAAAAGCCCCGGGTGGATTCTTAACGCATCATTGGGCAGTAAAAAACTGGTTATGGAAACCGTTCAGCCTGATTCCATCCCTGAAGGGAAAGCCTGTGAACTCTGGTTGGTGGTGGATGGTGTAGAGCCTGTTTCTCTGGGAATGCTGCCTGAATCAGGTACAAAAGAGATGACGATACCCAAGGGATGGGCAGAGAAGCTTTCCAAAGCGAAAATTATTGTCACACTTGAAGACCAGAAGGGCGCACCCAACGGCTGGGACATGGGGCCTGTTCTGGATAAAGGTGACTGGAGCACTCGAACTTACTAACTTGTTTCGAGGCACTGCCTGACGGGGCAGTGCCTGATCTTCTAATTACCAGGGAATCAGGGCACCATCATAGTTAAAAAACTGCCCGGTATTTTCCGGCCCAAGCTGCTCAATCACAGAAATCAGCCCTTTTATGGAGGTTCGGGTATCAATCAAAGCATTGGGTCCGCCCATATCCGTCACAACCCAGCCCAGATGACAGATAGCCACACTGACCCCCTTATCAGATAGATCCTGCGCCATACTTTTGCCAACAGCATTCAATGCCGCTTTTGAGGAACGGTAGATATAGCTTCCACCGCTTGTGTTATCAGCAATACTCCCCATTTTGCTGGTCATCAATACAATCTTTGAACCTTGAGGCATCAGCTCAAACAGTTCCTGCACCAGCAAAACCGGTGCAATGGTGTTGACCTCCATGACCTTGTGCCACTCTTCAGATTCAACCTCGCCAAATTTCGCCCGCTGACCATAGATACCCGCATTATTAATCAGTATATCGATCTGCTCTCTCTGCAGCGTATGTTTAAGATTCATTCTCTGTGCGGGGTTGGTGACATCCAGAGGTACCGTTTCCAGTTTTTCGCTGTTCTGCTGCTTCAGGTTCAGCAAATCTTCTGCCGACTCTGGCGCCCGGCAGCAGGCATATACTTTGTAGCCTTTTTCCAAAAACTGCCTGCAATACTCCAGACCCAGACCCCGGTTTGCACCGGTCACCACCACCGTTTTAGTCATCACTTAACTCCTTATAGAGAGTGTCCAGACGAGCCAGATGCCGGGATCGTTCTGAACTCTCAAGAAAACTGGCATTGAAGCTGTTTCGTATCAATTGATAAACAGCCTGATCGTCCAACCCTAAGGCTTGCTGCGTAGCATGGAAATTATCGTTGATATAACCACCAAAATAGGAAGGATCATCAGAATTGACAGTGACACAAAGTCCTTTATCCAGCATCTGCTTCAGATTATGTTCTGACAAACTGTCAAATACACACAATTTGACATTCGAAAGGGGACACACTGTCAGGGGAATTTTGTTCTCAACCAGATACTGAACCAGACTCTCGTCATCCAAACATCGAACACCATGGTCAATCCGCAACACTTTAAGTGCATTCAAAGCTCCCCAGATGTAGTCTGCCGGACCCTCTTCTCCCGCATGAGCAACGGTCTTCAACCCAGCCTGTATGGCTTGGTCAAAGACCTCTGCAAACATCTCCGGAGGGTGCCCCAGCTCCGTTGAATCCAGACCCACACCGACCAGTCGCTGATGCCATGGTTTGGACATTTCAAAAGTATTCAGCGCTGCCTCAGCTCCTAAATGACGAAGAAAACACATAATAGTATGACTGCTGATACCCAACTGCTTTCTGCCATCCTGAAGAGCGGCATCCATTCCCTCAAACACAGTGCCAAACGGGATACCTCTGCCAGTGTGGGTCTGTGGATCAAAGAAAATCTCGGTATGAACTACATTGTCTTTTTGACAGCGCTCCAGATACGCCCAGGTCAAATCATAAAAATCCTGTTCGGTCTGTAGAACATTTGCACCAGCATAATAAATGTCCAGAAAGGATTGCAGGTTGGAAAACTGATAGGCGTCCCGGACTTCTTTAACGCTTTGGTAAGGCAGGCTGATTTCATTTCTTTCAGCCAGAGACAACATCAGTTCAGGTTCCAGGGTACCTTCAATATGCAGATGAAGTTCTGCCTTGGGTAACGAGTCAATCATGGAAGAATCTACCTTTTCATCTGTCATTAAAGATCGTCAGGAACTTGTTCTTTGAATGAATACTGCATTTCCACGTTAAAAAGAGCTATTCTTTCTAAAGATACTTATTATAACGCTCTGGCTGCAAGTCAGGCAGCGATATCAGGAAGGATGCTTTCGCTTTCAGGCGTCTTTTCCGGCAAAAAACCATGGAATGGCACTATGTCGAAGATTGATGGCTCAGGACAACCTCCCTCCCAAACACAATTTGAACCCAGCCGACCGCCTGTAAATC
>NZ_JAHHPS010000524.1:0-1129 GCF_024606275.1 Endozoicomonas sp. SESOKO4
CTGAAAAATAGATGATAATAGAGTTGCGAACCAAAGCCTCCTGAGATCCAGCGGCGTGAGACTCGTTTTATATTGAAGATTAATGGTCATATTGAAGAGCTAAAAATAACCCCCACTAAAATTTTAATCTGTGTCGATTATGGCTCCATAATTCATCTGCTTCGCCAGCAGGCCACTTGTAGTGGCCATATCTATTTGTATGATGGCTCTGTCGCCTCGGGCTTAACATCTGGTTCTCTGCTCAGCTCTCTGCTCAGCAGTCGTCATCACATCCCGCATTCGACGATTCAGGTGAACCTCATCGGGACCAGGTAATCGCCTTTCTGTAGCTCTGTGATCGTCTCTGAGTACATCGCTTTGCTAAAAGCATTATTTAACGACAGTTGTCATGTATAAAGCATCGGCGTTTCAGTAGAACTTCAGCACGTTTACTATGGATAGGAGAATCCACGAAAAACCATGTTTTAGTTCCTTACTCCTTATTCTCTCGTCTATCCTCACTGCTCCTATCCATAGAAAACATAAGGATAGAGCCATTAAAAGCCTACTCCTGCACGTATTGGTCTTTGTGCCTTTCGTCTGCCCGATTGAGCTGCAGACCCACCGTTTCATTGTTGAAGTTAACCAGAACAGGGCTCTGACAATAAAGACTGAGCCGGGCATATTATCTGCGATGCCAATGACCGATGGGAAGCCGATGCAAAACGAACCATTACACATTACCCGCACAAACGGATATTCAGGTGCAGGCACGCCACTCGGTGACAAATCCTGTAGGCGAAACAAATTTCAGATCATCACTTTGATGTACGGAACAGGCGACGGTAACTATTCCCGGACAAAGGGGGCAGAAGATTATGGTCAGTCCTTCGATAGACATTCAGAAAAATCGCATTATCTATACGACAGCGATCATAATGATGAAAATTCGGGCCGACCCACCGACTCCCGACATAGCCTTAATGAAAATTGCCATGAACAGCCCTGCTGTAATCGACAAGGACGCTGTGTCTTCGCTCCCTCCACAAGTACCCAGTGTCGTTCAACCTCAGACGACTCTTTTGTTTGCAGAAAAGATGTCTGTTTGCAAACAGGCGATCAGGAATCTGGCCCGGTAAGCCATCCTGCT
>NZ_JAHHPS010000525.1:0-1333 GCF_024606275.1 Endozoicomonas sp. SESOKO4
TGCTGAAATTTCTCCAGCAATTCCATATACCAGTGACCATTATTTCTGGCCCGCAGAACATGACTGCAACTGTGCAGCGGTTTCCACACGGTTGGCATGGTCTGTCTGCCAAGGTTCTGGATCACCCGTTCCGGTCCGGGACGGCGGTAATAATGCTGCAATACCGTCAGGATGGTTTTTTCATTATCGCCGACATGATCAGGCAAGACCGGCGGTTTGCTGAACGCGTCCACCATAAACTGTAATGCCGTTGGTGTCCCGGCTGCCAATGGTGTTGTCAGCGCACCAGAATCGTTAATGCCGAGAGATCGTTTCAGATCCGCGATTTCCTGCTTGGCGTGCCGGACACGCTCTAACCAATTCTGATAGAAAGGATGCTCGTTCCGTTGCTCCCACAGTTTTTCAAACCATTCGATATATTCAGCCGGGGAATAAACGCGCATAATTTTCTTACTGCGGGGGTAATGAAATGCCAGAAGGGCTCTAACACTATCCAGAAGGTCTTTGTTCGGGGAAGCCCCGTGATGAAACAGGGCCAATAAGTGGCACTGAATATGTTCAAGGGTTGGATGCATCAGACTTGTCACATAAAGTAGTGCCTTTCTCAGACACGTCTGCCGTTGCTGTGGACTGATGTTCATGCAGATTCGGTCAAATTCAACGACGCTTCCCGAACAACTGGTCAAAGGAAAATGCTGAAGATGTTGCAGGGTGAGGAATTCAAAGGGAGCAGAGGCAGCCACCATACAATTGAAGATGCCCACTGGCATTGCAGAGTCAAAAAATTCTTCCATATTATTGATATGGCCCAGGCCCCATTCAGTCGGCCTTGCCCCGCTCTGCAAAAGGAGCTGACATAATCGGTAAGCTTCTTCTTCCTCCTGTTGCTGCTGAGCAGGGGTTGCCGGTCCCATGCCCCCATTGTGTCTGGCTACTTCGGTATCCAGAAGAATATCAAGCAAAGATTTAACAGGCACTCCGAAAATATTAACAGACGCTTTTTTAACAAAACGCTGATCGATGGGCAATCCGCTCTGTTTTAATTCCAGAAGTCTCTCGCAACTGTAACATTCGGGATCGCTCAGCAGCTCAATGGCCTGTTGCAATTTGTGCATCATATCCGGTGGGACGCTTAATTCCGAACTCAGTGCCTCTGCCCGCAAAGTGATTGGCAGCAGATTCAACATGGCTCTGAAATTGTCCAGGTCAATGCTCTGCGAGAATGCGAAATCACCCAGAGAATGCCCATTGTTGGCCAGGTGCGGACTGTCCAGCTCATCATCAAAACAGACCTGTACAGAACCTGTGTGGTGACAATAAACGACCAGAGGCA
>NZ_JAHHPS010000526.1:0-2607 GCF_024606275.1 Endozoicomonas sp. SESOKO4
AGGAAAAGAGCTGTCCGGACAAGTTGAGTTTGCTGATCTGGAAGTGCCGGAAGCGGTTTATGAGGCTGTACCCTGCGAAGCTCTGAGGTTGTCAGAAGACAGGCTGAGTCGCTGGGTTCAGCCCCGGTCCAGAGATTCACACAAAGGCGACCATGGACATGTTATGGTGGTGGCCGGGAACCATGGTATGCCCGGAGCAGCGATTATGTCGGCAGAAGCTGCATTATGTTGTGGTGCGGGTCGGGTCACAGTGGCCACTCGTCGGGAACATCTCCTGGCCCTGGCAGCCCGTCGTCCAGAGTTAATGGCATCGGCTGTTTCAGGAGCGGAAGATCTTCGTTCGCTCATGGAAGGGAAAAATCTTGTGGTGGTGGGACCCGGTCTGGGAAAAGATCCGTGGGCCCGGGAGCTACTGACAGAAGTACTGCAAGCCGAGTGTCCTGTGGTGGTCGATGCCGATGGCCTCAATATTATTTCGGAAGATCCGGCGTTGCTTAAATATCGAAAGTACCCGATGATTCTCACACCTCATACCGGTGAAGCGGCGAGACTGCTGGAGACCCGAAGTTCAACCATTAGTGCTGATCGGGTTAAGGCTGCGAAAGAACTATTTAAGCGTTTCGGCGCGGTGGTCGTTCTAAAGGGGGCGGGTACACTTGTATACGACGGAAAAACCCTGAACCTCTGTTCTGATGGTAATCCGGGAATGGCTGTAGCGGGTATGGGGGATGTACTCAGTGGCGTGATTGCTGCACTGGCCGCTCAAGGGCTGGAGACCCATACTGCTGCAGCTTTGGGGGTCTGGTTACATGCGACAGGTGCAGACCATTTAGCAGGGCTTCAGGGCGAAAGAGGGATGCTGGCGCTGGAAACCGTGCCTTACATAAGAAGTCAACTGAATAAAATAGCAAAACAGCCTTGAGCTATAGAAACAACAAACAATGAACGGGTGCACGTACCCGTCTACGTCAAGATAATAGTGAGTGTATGGAAGGCAGGATTGAGCTGCTGATTGATAATGAGCAGGAAATGGTTCAGCTGGGCAAGCAGCTGGCTGAAGTAAGCGGCGGTCACGCCGTCATTTATCTGGTGGGAAACCTGGGGGCCGGGAAAACCACTTTATGCCGGGGTATTCTGCATAGTCTTGGTCATCAGGGGGCGGTTAAAAGCCCGACTTATACTCTGGTCGAGCCCTATAGCATTGAAGGTCAACAGGTTTATCATTTTGATCTGTACCGCCTGGCTGATCCTGAAGAGCTTGAGTTTATCGGAGGGCGGGATTATTTTGAAGAAGACTGTCTGTGTCTGATCGAGTGGCCCTGCAAAGGTGAGGGGGCTCTGCCAGAGGCCGATCTGGAAGTACAACTGGATTACAACCTGCCCGGACGCAAGGCCCTGGTCAAAGCAGGGACCGAACGCGGGCAGGGTCTGTTGAGAAAACTGCAGGGACGGCAGGAGGGAGAATGTCGTCAAGGATAAGGAAGTTCTTTATTGCTGCTTTGCTGATGTTACCTCTGCCATTATCGGCAGCCCAGGTCAATGATATTCGTGTCTGGCGTTCTCCTGATAAAACCCGTCTGGTCTTCGATGTCTCCAGCGAAGTGGCTCACTCGCAGTTCTTTCTGGACAACCCCCGAAGGCTGGTGCTGGATATTCGTGGCACTCAAAAAACTAAAAATGTAGCCAGTCCCCGTCTCGGTACCACCCCTATAAACAAGATTCGCTATGGTGTCCGAAATAAGAAAGACCTGCGCATTGTTTTGGACCTGAAAAATAAGGTCACCAGCAAAAGCTTCCTGCTTAAGCCCAATGCCACATACGGCTATCGTCTTGTGGTGGACCTCTTTGATGATTCGACAAAAACAGCAGGGCCGGTAAAAGAGCCCACTAAAACTCCCTCTGCAAGAGATATTGTTGTGGCTATTGATGCCGGCCATGGTGGCGAAGATCCGGGGGCACTGGCCTATGGTGGCGGGCATGAAAAAGTCGTCACGCTGAACATTTCCAAAGACCTTGCTGCGCTGTTGAAAAAAGAGCCCGGTTTCGAGCCTGTTCTGGTGAGAACCGGAGACTACTATATTCCTCTGCGTGAACGTGCTGTTATCGCTCGTAAAGCTGGAGCCGATCTGTTCATATCCATTCATGCTGATGCTTTTACCGATCCCCGTGCTAATGGTGCCTCGGTGTATGCCCTGTCCAGGGGGGGAGCGACCTCGGAGACTGCCCGCTGGCTTGCTCACAGGGCAAACTCGTCAGATCTGATTGGTGGTGAAGGGGGCATATCCCTGGGCGACAAAGACGATATTCTGGCGGGTGTTTTGCTGGATCTCTCTATGACCTCAACGCTGTCTTCCAGTCTGGAAGTCGGTGACAGGGTGCTAAAGCATATTGGTACGATTAACAGGTTGCACAAGGAGCAAGTGGAGCAGGCTGCATTTGTTGTTCTGAAGTCTCCCGATATTCCCTCTATCCTGGTGGAAACAGGCTTTATCTCCAACCCTAAAGAAGGGCGTAAACTGAAAACCCGAAACCATCAGCGTGCCATGGCCCGACAGATATACAAAGGAGTAAAAGGCCACTTTGTGAACAACCCTCCGCCCGGTACTC
>NZ_JAHHPS010000527.1:0-17491 GCF_024606275.1 Endozoicomonas sp. SESOKO4
CTCCCGACATCCTGCTCCCAAAGCAGGCGCGCTACCAGACTGCGCTATACCCCGTCTTTTTTTCGCGACAGGCTCTTAAGACCCCGTCACGGAACGGCGGCTAATCTACCAAAATGATTCGCCTTTGACAAAAGTATTTGCCACAAAATTCAGCCGACTAAAAAAAGAACACCCTTCAACTTGCTCAAGAACGTCTTTTGTAGTGTAAGGTGTTTTTTCCGCTGATGGTTACTTTCTTAGCCAAGCCGGGAAGATTCCTGCTTAATGATAGCCATTGAAGAAGTCATTAACACCAACCCCTCCTTGCTGAGTTGGCGGCATTAACAACACCATTCACCGCTCCTCCCCGAAGGCCCCTGTCCGACTAAATCATCGTGATCAACTTTCTCGCAATTTACGACAGTCTTTTAAAGTATCGGAAATCATGAAAGCCAGTTCCAGCGCCTGATCGGCATTCAGTCTTGGATCACAGTGAGTATGATAGCGATTACCCAGAGAATCTTCAGTCACTGCACGGGAGCCACCAATGCACTCTGTAACCTTCTGACCGGTCATTTCAAAGTGAACACCGCCAGCATAGGTGCCTTCTGCCTGGTGAACCGCAAAGAACTGTTTCACTTCACGCAGAATTCGGCTGACCTCACGTGTCTTGTAACCGTTAGAAGCCTTGAATGTATTGCCGTGCATGGGATCACAGCTCCACAACACCTGGCGCCCTTCTCGCTCGACAGCTCGAATCAGCTCTGGCAGATGCTTTTCAACATTATCAGCACCCATACGCACAATCACATTCAGACGACCGGCTTCGTTATCCGGGTTGATCAGATCAATCAGGCGAATCAGATCTTCCGGAGGCATGGTTGGACCCGCTTTCAGACCAATTGGATTGCTGATACCCCGAACGAATTCAACGTGACCACCTTCAACCTGCCGAGTCCTGTCACCTACCCAGAGCATATGTGCCGAGCAGTCATACCAGTTGCCGGAGAGGCTGTCCTGACGGGTCATGGCCTGCTCATAAGGCAGCAACAGAGCCTCATGGGAGGTATAAAAATCAGTCTCACTGATCACTCTGGAATGCTCGGAAGAAATACCACAGGCCTTCATAAAATCAAGCGCTTCATCAATTCGATCGGCCAGATGACTGTATTGCTCAGACTGTGGGCTGCTGGCGACAAAATCCAGATTCCAGGCATGAACCTGTTCCAGGGATGCGAGCCCCCCCTGGGCAAAAGCCCTGAGCAGGTTCAGAGTCGATGATGCCTGATGATAGGCATCAAGCATTCTCTGAGGATCTGGAATCCTGGACTCGGCTGTAGCCTCCATACCATTAATGATGTCGCCGCGATAAATCGGCAGCTCAATACCCTCTATGACTTCGGTACCTGACGAGCGGGGCTTGGCAAACTGGCCAGCCATTCGGCCTACCTTGATGACTGGACAGCTGGCGCCAAATGTCAGCACAACAGCCATCTGCATCAAGACCTTGAAGGTATCCCGAATATTATCTGCCGAGAACTCCAGAAAGCTCTCAGCACAGTCACCACCTTGCAAGAGAAATGCTTTGCCCTGAGTAGCAGTTGCCAGCTTCTGGCGCAAAGCCCTTACCTCACCGGCAAAGACCAGTGGCGGCATGCGGTGCAACTGCTGTTCCACCTGTTGAAGGTGATCTTGATCGGGGTATACCGGCAGCTGGATGACAGGCATTTCTCTCCAGCTATCAACTTGCCATTGTTTCATTTACTCCTCTCAGGGCGTCGTATTGCCTCATGAACATAACGGGTCATTTTACATGAAAGTAATGGATAAAGCCTAACCTGAGACAACCGGGCAGCTTTTTTTGACTTTGAGTCTCTCAGTAAAAAGCCTTTACACACAATTGAAAAATTTGATATACAATGCACTGGAAATTTAGCCAAGCGCATTAACCAAGATGAATTCTATGCTATCCGTGACCAAAACCATGATGAAACGTGGCATTATTATGTGCTGCGGGGCCTGTCGTGGATAGCTGAAAAGCAGAGAACGCAGCCCCCGCACCAAGAGAAGGTCCGGGGGCTTTTTTTTTGCCCTTGCGGAATAAAACATCACGGGAAAAGAAGGAGAATACAGTGAGCGTGCTTAAACTCAGACTGGTCACCACAGGTAGCCTGGACAATCTTGAAAAAGTACTGAATTCCAGTGCAGAAGACGGTCTGAAGATCAGCAATTTTTCTGCTGAACTGGTTCCAGAGAGAGGCCACTACGAAGTAAAAATGTCTGTCACAGGCTTTACCAGTCAGAATCAGGTCGTCAGTAAGCTGGCCATGGAAAAAGATATTCGCGAGCTGACTCCGCTGCGCTGATGATCCGGAATCCTGTCAGTTTATATTTTCCCGGAGCCAGTTTGCGGCAGATGTTTCCTGCAGTCATTGCGGACAGCAGGAAACGCCGGTTCACAATCAGAGTTGACCGATCACATACTTGAGACCGCCAACAACGGCTGTGACCTGAGCATCATTGCACTCTTCGTCTGTCACTTTTGGGCTATCCGGATAAACTTCCGTCGTCGTACCAAACTTACAGTCTGTCAAACCACCACACAGGCCCAGCTTTTTCATTGGATAGTGGATCACACCTTCCTGAGTCACCGGGGAACCAATAATATTGCCCTGAGCATCTGCGGGTGCTATGTGCGTCACCTGCCTGACAGAATCAATCACAGCCTTTTGGAATTCGGGAACAGGGTTTTCAGTATCGCCAACCGTATAGAAACCATCAGGTATTCCTCCTTCCAGATAGTCTTCACCATCCCGTGCTGCCAGAGCTGGACGAAATTCTGTTTCATCGGTATCTGTAGTTTCATGCAGATCGATGTGAGTCAATACCTCCTGCTCCAAACCCGCCACCAGCTTCATCAAGTTGGCAGACTCTTCCGCCGGACTGTCTTTATAAAAGGAACGGTTAGGATCAATGGCGTTGGGATTCCAGCGATTGATGGTTTCATAACCCCATGGGCTGATACAAGGCGCCACCAGGATATTGAAGTGATCTACAAAATTCAGAGCCTCGGCTTCCAAAAACTTTAACGCACCGTGGACTCCGCTGGTTTCATATCCGTGGACTCCACCGGTCACCAGAGCAACGGGCTTGCTGGAGTCCCAGTTTCGGCTCTTGATGGCATAAAGGGGAAAACGTTCAACATCGTAGGACAGGGCACCATACTGCTCAACATCGTAGTGCTCTTTCAAAGCCATGATTTTGGGCACAACTTCCTTCTGGTATTCACGTTTAATAGTGGCTTGTTCATACCAGGTTTTACGCTCTTCCTCTCCCCACTTTTGACCAGGAGTACCAATCGGGAATCTATAACTGCTGCCCATTTCTCTGCCCTTAGCGCATTCAATGAAAAGTGCACAGTATACAGAGTTCAGTCATTAGTCGCTTGTGGCGGGAACATCCTGCCCCGGAGGCTTTCAACCGGATTGCACATAGCTTCAATTCAAACCAGTTGCTATGGGCCTGCTTTCATCGGTAATCCACTCACTCCATGAACCCGGATACAGTTTGGCACCCGACAAACCGGCGTATTCCATAGCGAGAAGGTTATGACAGGCAGTAACACCGGAGCCGCAGTAGAACACAGGGTCAAGCCCATCCACCATCAGATTACCCAACTGTTTTTGCAACTGCTCTGCAGAAAGAAAAGAACCTGAATCATCCATATTTGAAGTGAATGGATAACAGATAGCCCCGGGTATATGACCTGCTTTAGTGTCAAGAGGCTCTACCTCTCCGGCAAAACGCTCAGGAGCGCGGGCATCTATCAAACGAAAAGCCGGATTTTGCAATTGTTCCATAACTTCATTGGCAGAGACCGTCATGCTGTGATTAACGTTAGCCGTAAAGTCAGAGAGGGTAACGACAGGTGTTTCAGTCGTCACAGGATAGCAGCCAGCAGTCCAACTCTTGAAGCCACCATACAAAACCTGAACAGATTTCACACCAACCCAATGCAATTGCCACCACGCTCGGGCAGCCATAGTATAATCAGCCTCATCATAAACAACGACATGGGTTGTTTTGCTGATACCCAGATTTCTCAATCGTTCAACAAACACCTCGGGCTCCGGAAGAGGATGCCTGCTGCTTTTCCCGGGAACTACCGCTGCAGAAAGATCTTTCTCCAGATCAATGTATCGGGCACCAGGGATGTGCCCCTGACTGTAGAGAGTCTGCCCCAGTGTGGGATCAAAGAGACTAAAGCGGGCATCAAGGACAACAACTTCAGGGTCAGTGAGCAGGGTTTCCAGAATTTCGGGTTCTATGAAAGGTGACATCTTATAAATCCATCTGAACTCTCAGTAAGAGTCCAATAAGCCATAAGTCAGATACGCAGTCTATTCCAAAAACCTGAATTTAGCTTCGGAGTGAATCTGATTTGTATTTTAACAAAAACATGACTGGAATCATCGGGCCATTATCCCGGAGAATGCTCAAACATTCTGATGAGAATACTTCATGGAGATTTTATAACTGATCACAACAAAGGCAAGGCTGGGCGAGAACCCTGAGATGAGATTCAGGGCAATTACCCGTTTATCCATGGTAGGTTCACATCCGTGTGAATTCGCTGTCCATGCACCTTCAATCTATCAACCCAATGGTGGACAGAATGCAGGAAAAAACCTTCAGGCTTTGTGAGATATTACCCATAAACTTGTAATCAACAAGCCTCAACTGAAATATCTCACTAATCCATTTCATCCAATTCGCTCTGGTCCACCACTTCGTCGTTAATCAGAACCTTCTCAGACAGAATATCACTGATATCCTCTGCTTCATCATCAATAATAATCCGTGTCACATCACCGCTCTGCGAAGGGAAGCCATCGTCTTCTTCAGGCGCCCTGATTTCTACCTCGGGTTCAACGGGAGTCTCAACAAGTATACTGTTAGTAACTTCCTGCTGGGGCTCAGCAACGGGTTGCATCAGGTAAAGCAATGCGGCAACAGCCAGAATACCAATGCCAAATACCAGGGCGATCAGATGCTCCTTTCTCATAGCTACTCCGTCAAAAGGTCCGTGTATGATCTCACAATCCGGACTATACACTATCAGACAACAGGACATTGGTCATGCTTCTGTGCCACGGGCTGACAGAATGCTCCGGCTAAAAGATTCTGATAACGACAAGGAGTCATCCCCAATCCTGTTTCAGTCCTGCCAAACTATGATCGCGACTTGCTTTTTCACTGACACCATACCACTATGGATGCAGACCTTTGCTCAATTTATAGCCACAAGAATGAGCCGGAAGTGCTCAATCAGCCACTACGATGGAGGTGGCATTTTTACCGAAGAGGAACCTTTTTCTTTTTCTGCAGTTGAATGAATTGAGCCTTACTGGAAACAGTGTCAAGCCGATAAATAATAACAATCAAAAGTAGCCATGAGTCGGATGTAACGCTCCCTATTCAAGGATGAGGCGCGAGACTCATGACCCTATAAATTATCGAGCCGGAGACAAGATGCCCGTTAATAACTCATTTTTACTCAGCTGTGTGGTGCCGGTTTTCAACGAAAGTCCGGTTATTAGTCAGTTCATGGAAACACTGAAAGAGCAACTGGAAGCCATCACTGAGCGTTTTGAAATTATTGTGGTGGATGATGGCAGCACCGACAAAACAGTTGAACTGGTCGAGCCATTCTGTGATGACCCGAGGATCAAGCTGGTAGAGCTATCAAGAAACTTCGGCAAGGAAACCGCATTAACTGCCGGAATTGATGCCACTTCCGGTGACGCTGTGGTTCTGATCGATGCAGACTTTCAGCACCCTCTGGAAATGATTCCTGTTTTTGTTGATTACTGGCGGCAGGGTTACCAGATGGTTTACGGCGTTCGTCAAGATAGGGAAAACGAATCTTTCCTGAAAAAGAAAGGCGCACAATTTTTTTATCGAATCATGCATTCCAGCACAGGCATTGATGTACCGGCTCACGCAGGCGACTTCCGACTAATGGACAAGGTCGTTGTCGATGCCCTGAAAGCCATGCCAGAACGCAGCCGGTTCATGAAAGGCATCTATGCCTGGGTGGGTTACAAGAGTATAGGCCTACCCTTTCAGGTCAGAAGCCGGCTAGCGGGACAGTCCGGCTGGGGCTACGGCAAACTGACCAGTCTGGCTCTTTCAGGCATTACCGCATTCACTACTCTACCGCTAAGGATTGTAGGTGGGCTCGGACTGATTATTTCATTTATCTCGGTTTTTTATGCATTCTTTATCATCTTTCGAACCCTTGTTCTCGGTGCACCTCTGCCAGGCTGGCCCACGGTTATTGTCGCTATCACCTTTATCGGTGGCATACAGCTTTTGTCTCTCTGGATACTGGGTGAGTATATTGCCGGTATTTTCTGCGAAGTGAAAAAACGCCCAATGTACCTGATACAAAGACAGCTGGGATTCAAAAATCAGAAGGACAGTAATGCGACCGATTAAGTTTATTGTCACCGGTGCTGCGGCTGCAGCTGTTCACCTCTGGGTCCTCTGGCTTCTGGTAGACCTGACTCAATTAGCCCCATTGCTGGCCAACCCTGCCGCTTTCATTCTGGCTTTTGTCGTAAGCTACCTGGGCATTCACTGTGGACTTTTAATCACAAGCAGCATGTTCATCGCAATGCTCTGGTGAAATTCCTGCTGGTTCAGTTACTCTGCAGCTTTGTACTCAATCAGTCGCTTTATACCCTCCTGTTAACCTACACCGCTTTAAATTATCTGATGGCCAGCTTTATCGTTTTGGCCACAATACCTTTGGTCACTTATACCCTGAGCAAATACTGGGCCTTTAAATGAAAAGAATAACATTGTGCGCAGATGATTATGGGATACACCCCGGGGTATCAGAAGCTATTCTGCAGCTGGCCAGTCAGGGCACAATTCAGGCCACTAGCTGCCTCGTCACTGGCCCTGACTGGATAAAGCAGGCAAGAAGCCTGACGAACATCCGGGAAAAGGTTGATATTGGCCTGCATCTGAATTTAACAGAAGGAAAAGGCCTCAGTTCCTTTTACAAGGACGGGTTCCCCAGCCTGAATCAGCTATTAATCAGGAGCCATCTTCGCTTGCTGGACAGGACTGCAATGGTGGAAGAAATAACGACGCAATATCAGCATTTTATAGACGCTACCGGCAGAGCCCCGGACTTTGTTGATGGCCATCAGCATATACACCACCTGCCCATGGTGCGTAATGCTCTGTTATCGGTATTAGACGCTCATAAGCCCGCACCTTCTTTCTGGGTGAGAAGCGTTACCCCGGTTATCCGTCACGGTGGAAAACTGAAAAGCTATATTATTGAAGGTTCCGGTAGTAAGAACCTACTCCGTGAATTGATCAATCAGGGCATCAATACCAATACTTCCTTTGCTGGTGTTTATTCACTGAAACCGGAAGTAAACTACGCAACCCTGATGTCATCGTGGCTCTCTGATTCATACGACAGAGGGCTAATCATGTGCCACCCTGGTAAAACCGCGGGACAAAAAAAACTCGATCATCCAAAAGCCAGACAGTTAGAATTTGATTATTTATCGAGCCAACAATTTCCAGACAGCTGTCAACAAACAGGAGTGGATCTGTGCAGAATGAAGCAATGATTGCTGACTCTTCACCCTCATCCGTGGTAATAAAACACCCTTTTCGCTGGCTCAGCCTGATCTGCTTTTTCCAGCTAATTTTCTGGACCCTCGGTCCCTGGATAGTCAGAAACACGCTTCACTCTGACACACTTGAAGGCATTGCCTGGGGGAATCTCTGGCAATGGGGGTATGAAAAACATCCTCCATTGGCAGCCTGGACTGCCGCTCTTTCCTCAAACTTAAGTGACGCCAGCGACTGGCCTGTCTATCTATTTGCCCAGATCAGCGTAGTGATTGCTTTTATTGCTGTCTGGCGTCTTGCAAGAGAATATTTAACCGAGGCAGGCGCACTGCTGGCGGTCTTTCTGTTACAGGGCATTCTCTTTTACAGCAACCGGGTAGAAAGGCTAACACCAGATACGCTTCAGCACCCAATCTGGGCCTTTCTTGTCCTGACTTTTTATTTTGCAGTGACCCGCCAATCTCTGGGTTATTGGCTGCTGACTGGAATCATGTCAGGACTGGCCATCCTGACTAAATATCAGGTCGCTGTATTGTTTGTTCCCTTACTGATTGTTCTTTTAATCACCCGGGAAGGCAACCTCGCTCTTTCCTCCATTGGCCCTTGGTTGGGCGGGATTCTGTCTCTGGCCATCGCCTCCCCCCATCTATATTGGCTATGGGAGCATGAATTTGCGGCAGTAAGCTATCTGGGAGAAAACTACGTTGACAGTGATCGTTACGGAACAGGTTCAAACTGGGATCATCTGATATTTCCTTTGGACTTTATTAAGAACAACCTGGGTAATGTTCTTGTATTTTTCCTTCTAATGATCCCACTTTTCAGAGCCCCCAAGCTTCTTGTCGATTATGATCGCTTCAAAAAAGTATTTCTAATCGCCATAGCTACAGGTCCATTCGCTTTTACACTCTTGTTTGGACTGATAACCGGTGAAAAGCTCGTATCCCGGTGGGCTACCCCCTACTTTGCCTGGCTGCCCCTGCTATTGCTGGCCTGGACTCGTCCATTGATTGATGACCAGCGTTTCAAGAGAGTGGCGTTCTGGTGTTTATTCACTGGGCTATTGTTTGTCTCATTGAGATGCAGCTACTTGCTGTTCAAACCTGTCTTTGATGAGGATTACTGGGATTCGGTGGAATTCACGCCTCTACGGGCCCAGATGCTAAAAGCGGAAGAATTATGGGCATTACATCAGGGAGATCACCCTGAGAACGACCGTTACATGCCTTATCTGGGCGGCCTTCACTACCACGTTGCTGAACTGGTGGCGTATAGCCGCAATCGAAAAACCATTCCATATTTTGGCCTGAACCGGGAAGAAAGTCTCTGGATGAAAGAAGAAGATTTCCGCAATAAAGGCGGGATCATTGTCATAATGGATGGCAAACGGTACTCAGGAGAGGTCAGGCGTCGGCTTGAAAAGAACTACCCTGAGGCTGAATTTTTGGGACGTTTTGCATTTGAGCCTGTGACCAAATTTAAAGTGGATAATAAGCCAAAACTGTTTGTAGAGTATTACCTTTTGAGACCTCAGGAGATCCTCTGAGAAGCTGTCAGAGGGCTTTGAGCAAGCCCATCCACCTTTACTTCACTGCACCTTAACAACCCGACTGGCAGTGCCCTGGGTAAGGATCTTTACCTTATCGCCCGCAGCGAAGTTAACCGCAGGGTCAACCTGTTGAACAACAGAAACATAAGAGCCATCATCCAGCCTCACTGTCAGCTCAACCCCTTGCTTAGAAGTAATTTTCTTCTCGGCCATATTACCCAAAACACCACCGGCAACGGCTCCAGCTACTGCAGCAATGGCGCTTTCACGCTGACCACCAATACTGGAAGCGGCAATACCACCCACCGCTGCACCCGCCACAGTACCAACCTCGCCCTGGGTACCTTCCAGTTTGACCAGTCTGGATTCAGCTACTGTACCAAACCGGACTGTCTGCATTTGACGCGCTTCAGAAGCAGAGTAGGTAGTCCCTGTCTGATCGGTCGTACAACCGGCCAGAGAGAATGAAAGCAGCAAGACGATCCCTGTGTGTTTGATCCTATTATTCATAAATGTGTCTCCCGGTATGTTTGATTTCTGTTTCCCATCCAGCTTAGACCGCGCCATACAGACAAAATTCCTCAGGAGCGCACTATTTTGGAAAGCCCTCTGACTTCTTCACGAATGTCAGGATCACCAACTCTTTCGGTGATCGATTTAACATGTTCTGTTTTATACCCCCGGACACCCACGTTTTGTTCCTGAACTTCCAGATTACCGCTTTCCCGGAGAATCGTCTGGAACAAGGCTCTGTCAGCAGGATCCAAAATAGGCCCAGGCTCAGGTACTTTGCCAGTTTCCGGATTAATTCTGGCCGCCAGAAACTTGATTTCGGCATCCAGCATTCCAGTTCTGTCTTTACCGCTTTTGCAATTGGATATTGGCACAGCCCCCACTTTATGAGTCAACAGGGCTACTCTGCACGCCAGTTTATAGGCATCATGATGATGATGGTAGTGCCGACCTTTTTTATAGATCGACTTAATCTGGGCAGTGAGATCCTCTACTGATCGAGCATCCCTTTTTAACTGATCCAGTTGAGCATTCAGTTCAGAGACTTTTTTTCTATCACCAGCCGCTTCGGCGCCCCTGGCCTGCGCCATGATGGCCTCACCTTTCTTTGAGATATTACTGAGAAATTCACCGGCCATCCCCCCTTGAATGCCCGCTTTATCTGACTTGCCCACCAGCATTTCCATAGCAGGATCGTTCATTTTTTTCTGGAAAGATCGCCCACCTGTTAACAGAGAAGCGCCACCCACCCCACCCCAGTTTACAGGAATGTTAAAGCGTGCCTGTTTGAAATTAAGTTTGATGGTTCGGGTCTGTCCATCAGCCCCCGGAAGTTCTAGTGTAACAGGTTGCTTTGCAGGATCGGTAAAGTGTTTGAAAGCTTCATTCTGAGCTTTTTGGATTTTTCTCTCTTTTCCAGAACCCAGACCGGTAGTGACCAGAGAAGTGGAAGTCGTCATCAGGGTCGGAACTGGCCCTCCTTCTGCTGCTGCCAGAGCTTGTTCAAAAATATCAGGCCGGGTTGCAAGGGCCGAAAGCAGGATTTCCTTGACCCTCGCTTTCCCCCCTTCAGCCCTGAGATCCGGATTCCCTTTGACACCATAGGGATCAGCAATCCCATGCCGTATGCCAGTATAGACATTGCTATTATTAATCGAAAAATCACTGCGATTCAGGCTTGTGGCATGATCTGTATTGGTGGAATCAAGACAGCCGACCCCACGACCTTCATAGTCAATATCATACAGGCGGGATACTTCACCCTTTACAGACTCAGGCACTCTGATTTCAGCCGCAGGCTGCTGCCTGGAAATGAATTCAATACCAGCCTGAGAAAAAGATTTTTCTGTCGTTTTCCAGGAACGATTATTTAACTGGTTGATATAAGCCGCCTCGAAATCGCTGGCCACGGTTTGTTTATCAACCCCTGCTGACACCAGGGCATCCTGCAGCATTTTCGGATAATCTTCGTTGGCCTTGCGCATCTCTTCTTTGCTGACAGGTTCATCGCCTTTTAACTGAACCGTTTGCTGAAGTCGTCCTAACTCATTCAATAGCTGTCGATCAAGATTGGTCAATCGCGCCGCAACCTCTTTATCCCCCTCGCCCCGGGCCGACTGAAGTTTATTATTCAGAACCTCTCTGGCGGTATCAAACTGTAGCTTTTGTAACTTGAAAAACTCTTTGTGGTCATGAGTACTGCCGGGAACAGCCACCTCAGCATCGGACACGGGCATCTGGTAGTGATTTAAAAGGGTCTGGGTATCCCTGCTTTCCTGCAGATGCATCTTGAACACTTCACCAGCAACCTCTCTATCGACATTTCTCAGAGATAATTCGTTGAGGAGTTTATGAGGGAGCTTCCGAAGATCATCCAACATCTCTTTCGTTACGGGTTCATAGTCCTGATGAATCTTTTGCTCATGCTGCTGGATGAACTCTTTCATTGCCAGAATCAGCTCACCACTATCCGTCTGTTGCCGGGCTTCACTGAGCACTTCTTTCGCTACAGAGACGGCCGCACTCTCATACTGATTTCTGGCCTGCTGATAAGCCCTTTGAACCTCAGGCTTGTCACCCTGATCCATTGTCACCTCGTCAAAGACATAGCCCTGCTGTTTGAAAATGCTGTCTGCCTGAGCCGGGGGGCGGGTATTGCCAGACACCCTCCAGGGTTCGGGCTGCCTGACTATGGCAACCTGTCTCTGCTGTATCGGAGCATCACGAGGCGTCCGTTTAGCCAGTCCTGACAACTTTTTCAGAACATTCCTGATGGATTTGACCACTCTGTTCTGACGACGGCTACGCCCGACCTTTTCCGTTTCCCCGACATCTGGCGCTGCTGCGTGAGGGTTCATTGATGTGGGCTGAAGACCCGTTGGGAGCTTGCTGCCATCCATTGCACTGACTCCTTAGTCGAGTATAAATTCCGTCTTCGGTCCAGATTCCCGGAAAAAGACCGTAACCAGTTTCGTTAGAGGGGCTGTCTGATTATACCGGGAACGAATCTGAGACCATTCGCTTCCGGGTTGAAGAGCAAACCTGGAATATGTTTCAGTAACATTAGCAATAAGCCCTTGAAACTCTATATAAAAGAATAGCCAAAGGCGAAGCTCATAACCTGTTAATGCCCGTTAAGACCTTTCATGATGAGATCTGTAATAGTTTGATAAGTAGAATTTCATATTGCCGGATGTTCTAAGCAGGAACAGACTAACCCTTGTTCTTTGAGGTGGTGGTTAACCAGACTCCACACCTTTTGTTGCCGATATTCCTTTTTAGTGGTGATACATCAATGGCACTGGATAATACTGATCTGAACGAATACCGCATCGAGCATGATCTGCTGGGTGAAGCCCCTGTACCCCGGGAGGCTTACTATGGCATCCAGACTCAGCGAGCCCTGGAAAACTTCAACATTTCCGGTGTCACACTGAACCACTTCTCTAACATTCCGAAAGCCCTGGCCATGGTTAAGAAAGCCTGCGCACTGGCCAACCGTGATCTGGGAATGCTGGACGCAGCGAAAGCCGACGCCATCGCGGACGCCTGTGACGAAATTATTGCCGGTAAACTGCATGACCAGTTCACCGTTGACATGATTCAGGGTGGTGCCGGAACCTCCACTAACATGAATGCCAACGAAGTCATTGCCAACCGCGCACTGGAACTAATGGGATATCGTCGTGGTCAATACGAGCACCTGCACCCTAACACACACGTCAACATGGCTCAGTCTACCAATGACGTTTACCCAACGGCCATGCGTCTTTCCATGGTATTGAAGCACAACGAACTGGTTGTAGCCGCCAAGAGTCTGAAGAACGCCTGTGATGTCAAAGCAGAAGAGTTTAAGGACGTTCTGAAAATGGGTCGTACCCAGCTGCAGGATGCCGTGCCTATGACGCTGGGCCAGGAATTCCGTGCTTTTTCAACCACCATTGGTGAAGACATTGACCGTATCAAGGATATGGCCAAGCTGCTGTGCGAAATCAACCTGGGTGGTACTGCTATTGGTACGGGTATCACTGCCGACAACCGTTACGCACCCTTAGCAGTTAAGTACCTGTCTGAGATTTCCGGCCAGAATATGATTCTGGCGGGTGACTTGGTAGAAGCCACCTCTGACATGGGCGCTTTTGTCATTTTCTCCAGCGCCCTGAAGCGAATGGCCGTAAAGCTGTCCAAAATGAGTAATGACCTGCGACTGCTCTCCTCCGGCCCTCTGTGTGGTTTTAATGACATCAACCTGCCTGAAATGCAGCCTGGCTCTTCCATCATGCCAGGCAAGGTTAACCCGGTTATTCCTGAGGCCATGAGCCAGATCGCTTTCCACGTTATTGGCAACGATCTGGTAGTAACCATGGCTTCTGAAGCAGCCCAGCTGCAGCTAAACTACGCTGAGCCGGTACTGGTTTACAAAATTCTGGAATCCATCCAGCAACTCACCAACGGTATGTTCATGCTGTCCGATCGCTGCGTTAAGGGCATCACTGCTAACAAAGATATATGTATGGATTATGTCTACAACTCTGTTGGCCTGGTCACCGCTCTTAACCCCTATCTGGGTTACGAGAACTCCAGCCGTATTGCCAAAACGGCCTTGAAGACCGGTCGTCGTGTAGTAGACCTGGTTAAGGAAGAAGGCTTGCTGACGGATGAGCAACTGGCCGAAATCCTCAAACCAGAAAACATGATTGCGCCACTGGACCTGAGCAGCAAGGTACACTGATCGTTAAAATCAGTCGTCTATATTGACACAAGACACAAGACACAAGACACAAGACACAAGACACAAGACAAATGACGCATGAAAAGCCGCACTGCTGCCGGTGCGGTTTATTTATTCTCTGTTCGCTGACCCTCTCTGGGGAATGGGAAGCATCACACCGTTGTATCACACAAAACCTCCCCTTCTGCATACTTACCCATACTTAATGTACATTTACAGTAGATTTACCACTTGGAATGTATATTTTTTTCATTAAGATTGCGTATTCCGTGAGGCGATCAGTAGAAAGCGAAATTATCTAAACCATTCAAACGTAATTACGACTTGGAAATATCGGACATCCAATAATCAAAGCTCAGTATACTGGGTTGAAGTACGCAAGAAGCCGTCCAGCGAAATCCAGGCAGAGCAGCCCACTTAGTGTATGCTGTCAAAGAGGCATCAAACGGTACAGAGATTAGTAGCGTGACGTATTGTTACTCCAAGGCATTGTTAGAAACCTCTGCTACACTGAGATCGAATTCCACAGCCGTTAAGCATGTAACAAAATGAATGATGTGGTTCTACCTTCGCAAATTTTCTCCTGCCTGACGGCGTTTGATTACTAATCCGTTTACGGCAACTTTTATACAGTTACAGTGGAGTCGTTATGCAGCAACAGGATATGAAGCAGGAGCCCACCGTTTTCATCATCGACGATGACGAGGCTGTGCGTGATTCGCTGAAAATGCTGATGAAGTCTGTTGGACAGACAGTAGAGGCTTTTTTTTCCCCAGCCGAGTTTCTGGAAGTCTACGATGAAAACCGTCCGGGATGCATCGTTCTGGACATTCGTATGCCAGGAATGAGCGGGCTTGAGCTTCAGAGCAAGCTCAATGAAATGCACTGCATTCTGCCTATTATTTTCATTACCGGACACGGCGATGTGCCGATGGCGGTTCAGGCTATCAAGGATGGCGCAATGAATTTTATCCAGAAACCGTTCCGTGACCAGGAGCTTCTGGATCTGATTAACGATGCCTTGAAACTCGATGCGCAGCAGCGTCGTGAGCTGCTGGAGCACAAAGAAATTCTTCGTCGTCTTTCCACACTAACTGACCGTGAGCGTGAAGTCCTTCATCATGTTGTTGAAGGCAAGGCGAACAAGGTTATCGCTGCTGACATCAACCTGAGCCAGAGAACGGTAGAAATCCACCGCTCTCGTGTGATGGAAAAAATGGGCACCAAATCCCTGGCCCACCTTGTGCGTCAGGTTATGCAGGTTAAAGAGCACCTGGAAGGCGAATTTTACTTCAAGGCCTGACCTTAATCCGGGGCGTCTTGTATGGATAACGCCCCGGGTCCATACCCTCCTTTTAGTGGTCTGCACAGTGTCTTGTCAGTCCATTGCACGCTTGTACCTCTCCTCTCAATTATCTCCACATTCCCTGCGAAGCCTTGCGCCGCCTTTTAAGTAGTCCCCGTACAACGTCTAGTACATCCCTCCATTCAGCAATTTTGAGTCTAATCCTAAACTCCTATTACGCTTTGAGAGAGCTGAAGACAGTGATCAATTTTTCTTAAATGACCGAAACTTTTTTGGCTACCAAGGGTACCTGAATACTTTATTAACAAAAAAGCGATTATTTCAGAAAAATCATCTACCTTATGGCGACTAAAGTTTTTCTTTCATTGCTGGTAACGCTCTGCTGGATACAAATGCCCTGTGTTAAGAAAGCAGGTCTTTCTTTCAGAGCATGAGTACAACAGATTCTCCACCTTCTGGCAGGTTACCTGATTGCCTTACGGAAGCTGGCGTCTCGGCAAAAGACTCAAGTATTGTTATTGAATTGACCATCAAGGCTGCCCCTATGAGCTTGGCAACAAAAGCTACCGTGTATCTACTGGAACAGGATACAAATGTTACCGACACCATCCGCGGCCTGTGTGATGAGAAGTCAATGCTACTGGAATGCTTCAGCAACAGCAGTGAACTGTTGATGGCCATTCAGAGCAGAAAGCCTGACTGCATCATTGCTGAGAATGAGAAAGAAAGTGAAGAAGCTATAAAGCTTCTGGAGGCCCTGAACGAGGATGAATATGATATTCCTTTCATCGTTCTGGGACACCATAATGATGTGCATACTGCCGTAGCGGCCATTAAGGCAGGGGCTGTTGACTACATCGAAAAGCCCGTTATTTATGGCCGACTTGCTGAACACTTTAACCAGGTGATCGGAGGGGGAGGAGAAGCCGCTGCTGTTTGATTCATTTCAACTCACAGATGATTCCAGCTTCCTGACGTAATCGGCCAACTCATCAAGAAGAACCTGCTGTGCGATCGAAGCCACCCCCCGGGCTTCATCTATAGCCTGCCAAAACGAGCCATAGCCCAGAATCCGATTGTCACCGTCAGACAATCGCAACTTTCGATATGATTCCCACGCATCCAACTCCTCGACATCCAGTGTCTCTGGATAATGTCGTGCACGATAACGAAACAACATTTCATCCAATCGAGCATCATCGAAAGAAAAGCCCAGTCTCACCAGACTGGAAGACTCCGAAGACCTGACCACCTGCATCCGCTCTTTATCTTCTTCTGAGAAAAAACCACCCGAATAGATCATCTGATCCGGATCGCTGGAAACCTTTTCTGGCACCGAGTCAAATACCTGCTGAACCTTCTGCATCACTTGTGGATGCTGCAGCAGCCATTCCCTGTTCTTTAAGTTCAGATTCAGATCGATCCCCAGCCGTTGCTGGTCCTCAGGCCTGAGTACTTTCAAGGGAGCCACCACCGGGCATTTATTGATATGCACCACTTTCAGCGCAATCCTTTCCTGTCCTTCTTTGGCGGGAGAGAATAAACGCTCTTGTATCTCTGCCACCGACAAGTCCATCAGCACTTCAGGAGAGACAGACAAGTCAAAGACTACCACCCCATTGCGATTGATGGGATGCATGGCGAGAGGCATCACAACAGCAAGACAATGCCTGTCAGCACCAAACATACCGGAGACATGAACAACAGCCTCTTTTTTTGTTAGATTCAACTGCTGGAAAACCTCCCTCTTATTACGGAGGTTCAGGATAAAGTTGAAGACCCTGGGCTGCCGCTCACGTATCAGACGTGCCATCGCTATGGTTGCTCTCACATCTGACAAAGCATCATGAGCGTCACCATGATCAATCCCGTTCGCCTGAGTCAGGTCCTCCAGCTTGTAACTGTTAAAACCATCTTCTCTTTTGGGCCAGGTTATACCTTCAGGCCTCAGCGCTCCTGTTAATCTCACCAGATCAATAAGGTCCCAGCGACTGTTTCCGTTCTGCCACTCTCTGGCATAGGGATCATAAAAGTTTCGATAAAGACTGTTACGAGTCACTTCATCATCAAAGCGAATTGTGTTGTAGCCAACGCCACAGGTTCCGGGTTGCATCAACTCGGTATGAATCTGACGAATAAACTCCGGCTCAACCATACCCCTTTCGTTGACTGCCTGTGGTGTCAAACCGGTGACCAGACAGGCCATGGGATGCGCCAGATGATCCCGGGGTAGCTTGCAAAATATATTGAG
>NZ_JAHHPS010000528.1:0-1278 GCF_024606275.1 Endozoicomonas sp. SESOKO4
CCAGTGAAGCTTATTCTCGATGTGTCACTCTGCCATTGGTTCAGCTTCTCCAAAGAGAAGTGATGATCGAAGGCCTTTTCAAGTTTACCCTTATTGCCTTTGACCGCCAGCATCCAGTCAATTAAACACTTCTGGGCTGATCGTACTCACTCACCCCAGTCTTCTGCGCCGACAATGACAGCACAGATGGTCAGAAAAAGGATGTCTGTTAGTCTGTTAGTTTGTGGCCGACTTACCATGCTTGGCGAGGGTCACTGATAATAGAGAGTTGTGAAATCAAATCGTGAGCATTCATGCTGAGGTCTTATCCTGATGGGCAGTTATAAGACCATGGACGCATTAAAAAGAAAAAAATATAAGCTACAGGGCAATAATTTCAGGGGGGTTCATAATTTTTCCCTGCTACTCGAACAGCAGATCAATCAGTCTGATAATCAATTTGTTTCTGAACAACAGCAGTATCTTGAAAAGCCGTTGAAGGCAATGACCAACTATTCGTAATGTGTCCACATCCTGATAATTTTAACGGTCTTCTCTTTTTTAAGTACCTGATAAACCAGCCAGTGCTGGATATTAATTCTCCGTGATAATGCTCCACTCAGATCACCAATCAGCTTTTCATAGGGTGGTGGCGTTTGATATGGATTGATCGCCAGTATTTGCAGCAAGTCTTCTACTTTGTTTTTGAGGTCTGCTGCTGAGATTTTCTTTGCATCTTTTTGGGCCTGCCGGGTGTAAATTAATTTCCAACTCACCAGCCGGGTTCCTCACTGCATTCTGAAATATCACTGGCTAATCCTTCACGGATGGATTCTCGCATAGCTGGTACATTGAGCAGGTGAAGTGTTTCCTGAATAGCACTCCAGTCTTCTTCAGATACCATTACGGCATTATTCCGTTTGCCGGTAATGAGAACTGGTTTATGGTTTTGGGCGGTTTCATCAATCAGCCTGTACAGATTTGCACGGGCTTCGCTGGCACTGTATCTGCTCATGGGTTTTCTCCTGATTCTTTCACTATCAGCGTACGTAATATAGTACGTATTCTTTGACTCTGCCTAGTCGAGAAGAGTGCGCGCCACGGCAAAATCATGAAAGTGCCTGCCCAGCAAGGACTTCAGCCAGATAGCATGTACTCATAGCTGCTTTCTTTTGTTTTCTCTTCAGACCTGCTTTGAAGGTTTTCGTGTTGTTCAGCAGATTGACTGCAATATGTCTAAAGCCTGCTAAAATTTCTGCTCCGTCATTTCTTCGGATGCGACACTCGTCTTCTCTCATC
>NZ_JAHHPS010000529.1:0-2009 GCF_024606275.1 Endozoicomonas sp. SESOKO4
CTTTGGAGAAGCTGAACCAATGGCAGAGTGACACATCGAGAATAAGCTTCACTGGAAACTCGATGGTGTGCCACAGGCACACGGACTGGCTGCATAAGGATAATGCAACAGAACTGTGGCTAAGCTTGGGAGGAGATGGTGGTATGGCCCACCGAAGTCTACTGTCGGAAGTCGGCTTCAAACCACTTCAAGCTGCGTGCATTAAGAGTGCTCGTGGTGAGCGTTGAAGAGACGTGCACCGATCAGGTGTGCAGGTGAGGAATGAGAAGACGAGTTATCGAACCCATGATGACGCATCGTAAACCAGAGATTCGACATCAAAAGCCAGCAGCGTCTAAGGTTGGTGATCAATTTACAGGTTGCTCCGAAGGCCGTGTAAGTGGTGTCCGGTGTAAAGTGGGCGTGATCTCATTCCAGGCTCCTCTCAGGAACTGTGGGAACCAGTCGTCAGACTGCCAAGGGAGAAACGCAAGTCATCAAAGTGATAAGCGTGAGAGTACCAATGTCTGGCACTGGGGCGGAACTGCCCGTATTAGTGTAGAAATACTTGTAATGAGTATGGAGCGAAGGGGCAGTGTTAAACGGTATCTGTCGGGTATCCAACTGCGAAAACAGGAGGAGATATCGTGACAGGTACACATCGATTCAACATCGACAAATGGCAAGTCGTCAAAGCCTATCAGTTGGTGAAAGCTAATAAAGGGGCAGCGGGTATTGACAGGGAGTCAATGGCCGAGTTTGAGAAAGACTTAAAGAACAACCTATACAAAATCTGGAACCGCATGACAGCAGGGAGTTACTTCCCTCCTGCTGTCAAAGCGGTCCCCATACCCAAAAAGTCAGGGGGAAAACGGTTACTGGGTATCCCAACGATATCCGACCGAATAGCCCAGATGGTTGCCAAGCTCTACTTTGAGCCTTTGGTAGAACCATTCTTTCTCAGGGATTCCTATGGGTACAGGCCGGGTAAATCGGCAATTGATGCCATACGTGTTACAAGAAAACGATGCTGGCATCAGGACTGGGTTCTGGAATTTGATATCAAAGGACTGTTCGACAACATTTCACATGAATTGCTGATGAAGGCGGTGAGCAAACACACCCGCTGCAAATGGCTGTTACTCTACATAGAGCGGTGGCTGAAAGCGCCAATGATCAATGAGAGTGGTGAGTGTATAGAACGTACACAAGGCACACCTCAGGGAGGTGTTATCAGTCCGGTGTTAGCAAATCTGTTTCTCCATTACGTATTCGATAAATGGATGCAGAAGCACTATCCGCATGTGAAATGGTGCAGGTATGCAGACGATGGGCTGGCGCACTGTCGAAGTGAAGAAGAGGCTCAGGGTATGCTGTCGGCACTACGGGACAGGTTTGCAGAATGTGGACTTGAGTTGCATCCTGAGAAGACCAAAATTGTCTACTGCAAGGATGGTTCTCGTAAGGGGCAGTCTCAACACACCAGCTTTGACTTTCTGAGTTACACCTTCAGGCCGAGGTGGGTGCTGAACAGGAAACGACAAAGTCTTTTCCTCAGCTTCTCTCCAGCAGCTAGTAGGGGTGCGCAGAAGGCAATGATCAAGAAGATCAGGATGTTGGGTATCCGTAAGCGAACAGATTTAAGTCTTGTTGAAATAGCCAGATGGATTAATCCAATCCTGACGGGTTGGATCAATTACTACGGTTGTTTCTATCGATCGGAGCTGTACAGAGTCTTCCGACAGGTTAACAAAGCGTTGATCTGGTGGGCGAGGCACAAGTACAAAAAGCTACAGAGACGAAAGACGAGAGCGGGCAGGTTTATGGAAAACATTGCCAAATCTCATAGCTATTTGTTTGCCCATTGGCGGGCAGGAATGAGGGGGTCGATGGTTTAGCGGGAGCGGAATGAGTCGAGAGGCTCACGTTCCGTTCTAGGAGGGGCTGTGGGGGTAGTTCCCACGGCCTACTCACCTTGCGATGAGAGAAGACGAGTGTCGCATCCGAAGAAATGACGGAGCAGAAATTTT
>NZ_JAHHPS010000530.1:0-2486 GCF_024606275.1 Endozoicomonas sp. SESOKO4
AAGAGCTGGAAAAAGCGCAAACCCTGATAGAGATATGCAAGAAAAAAAACATCACAGTCAAGTACACTTTTTATAAGCTTCTTCGATTCGTAGAGAGAAAGTCTTTTAATGGCTTCTTCGATAATGCGACCGTTTTTTTTGGGCGCCTTCCTGAATCCTTCAAAAATACCGGCATGCTGACCAGCATGCTAAATAATAAAAAACATATCCGTGATTTTGCCGAGCGTAGCCAGGGTGAACTCGAATATTTAGCGAGTTTGGATGTATTGACTTCCCTTTCGTCCATGAATAATAGAAAAGGCTTGCTCAAACATGAGGAAGTGGAAGAGATGCTGAGCTGGCCCGAATGGAAAGACGAGTATGGCGAGTTCAATACGGAGTTATTCCGCTCTTTCTCATCTATGAACGCCAAAAGAGGCATACCCAAACATGAGGAAGTGAGAGAGATTCTTAGCTGGCCGGAATGGAAAGATAAGGATGGCAAGTTCAGTAAGGAGCTGTTCCGCCCCTTCTCATCCATGAATAGTAGCAAAGGTATACTTAAACACGAGGAAGTGAAAGAGATCCTGAGCTGGCCGGAATGGAAAGGCAATGATGACGGGTTCAATATGGAACTGTTCCGTGCTTACTCATCCATGAAAAGTGGTAGAGGCATGCTCAAACATGAGGAAATGAAAGAGTTGTTGGGCTGGCCGGAATGGAAGGACAAAGATGACGAGTTCAATATTGAGCTGTTCCGCGCTTTCTCGTCCATGAACTGTGGTAAAGGCATACTCAAACATCAGGAAGTGAAAGAGGTGCTCGGCTGGCCGGAATGGAAGGACAACGATGGCGAGTTCAACATGGAGCTATTCCGCTCCCTCTCATCCCTGTACAACAAAAGAGGCGTACCCAAACATAAGAAAGTCAGAGAGATGCTGGGCTGGCCGGAATGGAAAGATGAGGATGACAAGTTCAATATGGGGCTGTTTCGCTCCGTCTCGTCTATGAATCATTCCAAGGGCATGCTCAACCATGAAGAAGTAAAAGAGGTCCTGAGCTGGCCGGAATGGAAAGACAAGGATGACAAATTCAATATGAGGCTGTTCCGCGTCTTTTCGTCCATGAATAATGGCATGGGCATGCTCAAACATGAGGAAGTAAAAGAGGTGCTGGGCTGGCCGGAATGGAAAGACAAAAATGGCGAGTTCAATATGGAGCTGTTTCGCTCCCTCTCATCCATGAATAATGGCAAAGGTATGCTCAAGCATGAGCAAGTGAAACGGGTGCTGAGCTGGCCGGAATGGAGAGACAAAGATGGAGAATTCAGTGTGGAGCTCTTCCGCGCTTTCTCATCCATAAACAGTGGTAAAGGCATGCTTAAACACGAGAAAGTGAAAGAGATCCTGAGCTGGCCGGAGTGGAAAGACAGGGACAGCAAGTTCAACATGGAGCTGTTCCGCTCTTTCGCGTCCATGTACGACCAAAGAGGTATACCCAAACATAAGGAAGTGAAAGATATGCTGAGCTGGCCGGAATGGAAGGACAAAGATGACGAGTTTAGTATGGAGCTGTTCCGCTCCTTCTCATCTATGAATAATAGAAGAGGCATGCTCAAACATGGGCAAGTGAAAGCAATGTTGGGCTGGCCGGAATGGAAAGACAAGGATGGTGAATTCAATATGAAGTTGTTCCGCTCCTTCTCATCCATGAATAGTTGCAAAGGCATACCCAAACATGAGCCAGTGAAAAAAGTGATGGATTGGATAAGCTGTGGAGGTGCACCCAATCACCAGCTCCTGCGAATAATGACCAGACTCTGGAAATCAGAAGGGCTGCCTGCTATTCAGATGCTGCAACATCAGGAAACACAACTGAAACAATGGCTTTTAGCAGAATCTGCTGAAGACAAAAGTGATTCAGAGAGTGAAGAGGGCGACGAATACGATAGCGATTCAGAGGATGAGGAGGATGACGAATTCAATCGCCAAATAAAAACAGTGGCCCTTTATCTTTCCACCTCTAAGCCAGACTGGTCACTCAACTGGGTGGTTTTACAACAGTTTCAGCAATTCAATGCAAAGACTAAAACCGTTCTGATGATGGAATCATTGATAACGCTTTTATTTTCTTATGGCGGGAAAGGCGTCGAGCGCTACCTCCGGACTGATCAAAAGGATCGGGATTTTTTGTGGCGTCATTCGATTAAAACTTTGCCCTTGCATGTATTAAATAAGGCAATGGTTCTATCTTCTTCCCATGAACACAGAGAGCGTTTTATCCACTTTGTCAAGCGGCTGAAGTCATTGCCGGATAGGAGCCGATGGGAACAGTGCTCAGCCCTGTTGCAACCACTGTCGGGGGTGCTGAAACACGATTACATGAAAAGACTCTATTGGGAAATTCTGCAACCCTTAACAAAAGATGATCAGTTGCGTCTTCTGGACGCCAGCCATGCTCAGGCTGTGTTCGACCTGTTTCCCTCCTTGGGTGCCCTGCATAAACTC
>NZ_JAHHPS010000531.1:0-1997 GCF_024606275.1 Endozoicomonas sp. SESOKO4
GGTATGCTGAACATGTCCGACGAGAGTGGTCAGGACGAGAAACTGATTGCAGTTCCCCATGAGAAGCTGTCTGCACTGTACAACAATGTACAGGAGTACTCTGATCTGCCAGAACTGCTGCTGAAGCAAATCGAACACTTCTTCGAGAACTATAAGGATCTGGAACCGGGCAAGTGGGTCAAGATCGAAGGCTGGGAAGGAAAAGAAGCGGCCTTTGAAGTCATCAAAAAGTCTGCTGCCAACTACAAAGGCTGAAGGGATTAACGCAATAAACCATTTTTTGTAAATGGATTATTAATCCCTTAATGGTGTTGGAGATATTCTCTCCCGCACCATTTGCCAACTCTGGAGCTTGCATCCCGGCGGATTCACTTCACAATTAAAGGACCATAAACAAGAACAGTTGGTTTTACATGGTTCAGCTATTTCGAAGCAATCAAAAATCTTACCTCACAACGTTTTTCCTTACTCTCTTTACCTGGGCTCTTGCCGGTGTTTCTTCTGCTAATGTGAATGCACTATTGGGATCTGACACCCAACAATTTTTGCCTGTCGAAGAAGCCTTTCAGCTGGAAGCAGAGATTGTAAACAACACACTGCTGCTGCACTTTCTCGTAACGCCAGGGCATTATCTCTACAAAGATCGATTCAGCTTTTCCAATCATGAAAGCTCTACACTGCTTGGAGAGCCTTTATTCCCAAAAGGCAAGCAAAAGTACGACATTAACTTTGAACAGAACATGGAGGTCTTTCCAGAAAATGTCACTGTCAGAATTCCTGTCAAGAGTACTGAGTCCGAGCCTCAATTCCAGATAAGGTTTCAGGGCTGTGCTGATGCAGGTCTTTGCTATCCGCCACAGACACTAAATATTTCTGCCCGGAACCCCAATGTCACCAGTGCTGGCCTGATTGAGTCTTCTGAAACAACATCGGAAGACGGCAAGGCTCTGAGTTTCTCAGAATCCTTTGGAGACAGAGACCTCCTTGTGACTCTTTTACTATTTTTACTGGCAGGTCTGGGGCTGTCTTTCACCCCCTGTGTACTTCCGATGATTCCCATTCTCTCCAGTCTGCTGGTAGGCGCTGCATCAAAGGGAGCCAGTCGAAAAAGAACGCTCTCTCTTTCCATCATTTATGTACTCAGCATGTCGATCACCTTCGCTCTGGCTGGCACCTTGACGGGGCTTTTCGGGGCGAGCCTGAACTTGCAGGCAAAACTGCAATCGCCCTGGCTACTGATCCCTATTGCTGCTCTCTTCGTCATTCTTGCTTTGAGCATGTTTGGTCTTTATGAGCTTCAGCTCCCGGAAAAACTCAGAGACCGTCTCAACAGACAGCCTCAGAAATCAGGAAGTCATTCTGCTGCAGCCATTATGGGGATTTTATCGGCTCTGGTAGTATCGCCATGCGTCTCAGCACCTCTGGCAGGCGCATTGATTTACATCAGTTCAACAGGTGACGCACTCATTGGTGGACTCTCGTTGCTGGCTCTGGGCCTGGGAATGGGACTGCCACTCCTATTGATCGGCCTGGGTGGCAAGAGCCTGCTGCCTGGAGCTGGCGGCTGGATGGAGAATGTCAAACACTTCTTTGGTTTCCTTCTGCTTGGCGTTGCCGTCTGGATGCTGGAGCGTGTTATACCCGCACCACTCACACTCTTTCTCTGGGGCACCCTGGCCATTGGTGCTGCTGTTTGTCTTGGCGCTCTGGACTTCAGCAAGAAAGTTGGATCCGCTCTATTTTTTCAGGCAGTTGGCCTCGTTTTCCTGATCTATGGTGCTCTTCTGATCATCGGAGCAGCTCAAGGTCACAACCACCCACTGCAGCCTCTTGGCAGAATCAGCCAGCCCGGTGAAAACCTTTCAACAAGGGACTCTTTCCGCACAGTTACAACAGTTGAAGCACTCTCAGCTCAGCTGGAAACGGCTAAAAAGCTTGGCAGAGCAGCCATGATTGATGTTTATGCGGACTGGTGTGTTTCCTGCAGGGCTATGGAA
>NZ_JAHHPS010000532.1:0-1167 GCF_024606275.1 Endozoicomonas sp. SESOKO4
ATTCAGGGAAGTAATGCATCACTCAGACTTTGCCAAAACACGCGATGGCGGTATCTGGCTGGCTGTATTGGAAGCCGCTTACGCACATCTTTCGAAAAGGTTCATTAATAGTCGTCGACAAGATGAGTGGGCACAACGCAAATACGGTCAATACTCAGAACTGAGCGGGTTATATGAGCAGCATGCTTTAGCTGTACTAATGAGTTCAGACTCCTATTACATCAACCCGCAACTTCAAACTCAGGAACGATTGAGGGAGCAACTCAACTCTTTTGTTGATAATGAAAAAGCAGCGACTGTTTCTATTAACCCATCAGTTTCAATTCACTTGGAGTTAAGGCCGTTTGCAGGAATCAAAACCCTGCATGCCTATAGCCTGATTGGCTATGACAAAGAAAAAGATATTGTTTATATCCGTGACCCTCATGGCGAGTCTGATGCGGTTACAAATATCTATACCATTAATCGACACATTCAGCCTCTTTCCTCAAAAGATAGCGAAATATTTGAAGTCATACTCAACTATCCCGGCCTTCCTGAAAGCGGATTATCTTACGGACTGACGAAGCCTCGATTGAACAACTTCCTTAATCAAACTGTGCCGGATATGATGGACAGCGTAGCCAATGGGATAATCCCTTCCAATATTCTGGGATTCATGCCTATTTCTGAGAGAAGTGCTGCCAGTACCGGCATCATTGAAATGACCCTGGAACAGTTCATTAATACGTTTAATTTCATGCAGATTAGCCAGTGCGAACCGTACCAATGCCCAAATAAACAATAACCAAGCGGGCCAGTTGGATATGAACTATTCTTTGGACCTGCTGTTATCTAATGGTTAATTAGCCTTGCCGAAAATCTTGATCAGACCAGAAAGCATTACACAATAGCAAGCTGATTTTTACAGGGGTCAATTTGATAGATCGATTACGCACTTTATTAATGGCCTGTCTGCTCTTTTTTTCTCTCCAGGTTTTTAGTGGGGAACTTTCACCCGGCTACTCGTCAGCATATCGCTACTTTCCAGAGCTGGCGGACGCCCTTGATGAAGACTCTGATGGCCTACTCTCCTACGATGAGCTGATTAAGGGCTACCATGCTCCATATCTGAACAAAGAGCTTTACCAAACCATCAGGCTTTACCTTGTTAATTTCGAGTCATGG
>NZ_JAHHPS010000533.1:0-1362 GCF_024606275.1 Endozoicomonas sp. SESOKO4
CACCACAAGGCATTCATCAGGACTGAAGGTAGCTGACCAGATCGCATCTTCGTGGGCAATGGTGGCTGTTTTTACCCATAATCCGGGGGCCTCATGGCTATAAATGTACGCCGTGTTAGCAATACAGGCGGCCACATGACGGCCACTGGCGCTGAACCGGGCTGAGTTGAGTTCCCCATCGTGCCAAATAATGGCTTCTTTTACCCATGATCCAGGTGCCTTATGGCCATAGATCTTCACCGTGCCATCTGTACTGAAGGTCAACAAATGGCGGCCATCGCTGCTGAATTCGGCGAATACGTTTGTTTTACCATGGGAAATGGTGGTTATTTTTTTCCATGATCCATCGGTCTGCAGACCACGGATTTTTGCCTTACCATCACTACTGCTTGTTACCAGGTAGCGACCATCGGTGCTGAAGGTGGCACAATGGATAGTATCTTCATGGGTAAAGGTGTCTTTTACTGTCCACGTTCCATCGTCGTCCTGAACGTAAATGGCGGCAGTGTGCTTTCGATCGGCGACCAACAGATGATGACCATCGGAGTTTAAGCTGGCAAACACAACCGGAAAATTATGCTGAATGGTGGTTTTTTCTTCCCATAGTCCACCGGTCTCCAGTCCATAGATTCTCACCGTCGCATCACCACAATTGGCGGTCACCACATGGCGGCTATCAGAAGTGAAATTGACCGACCGGAGCGTAGTGTTATCAGAAATGGTGATTTTTTCTTCCCATGATCCATCGTCCCCCAGATCACAGATTTTCGCTTTGCCATAAGGAGAGGCAGTCACCAGATGACGGCTATCGGGACTGAAGTTGGCTGATTTGATGAATCTTTTATGGCAAATAGTGTTTTTCTCTTCCCATGATCCACCGGCCTTCTGACTATGGATTTTCGCTACATTATCCGCAACGGTCATTACATGGCGGCTATCGGGGCTGAATTTGGCGTCCATGATCGAGTACCTCTGGGACATTTTGGCTTTTTCCACTAACTCAAACTGTTCACATTGAGACATCCGTTGACTGTTGGTGAAAAGGAGCAGAGCGGGAAAGTAAGCATTATTTCGTTGTTTTACGAGTGACTCGACAGCCTCCTTATTCACAATCGGCTTCAACCAATCACAGAGTTGTTGATCATCTTTTGCCGTAATGAGGGTCTTGAGTTGATATTGGTGTGGTTCAGGGAACCGTCGAAACCATGCGCTTTCCACAGCCCTGTCCTGTTTTACAAGAGTGTGAAGATATTTGCATACCTTTGCTAAACGGGTAACCCCTCGAAAATCCAGGCAGCGAATGATTTTGGAATGAATCTCTACGGGTAAATGGAAGAATGCAGGTTCAATGCTGTTTTGTAC
>NZ_JAHHPS010000534.1:0-12737 GCF_024606275.1 Endozoicomonas sp. SESOKO4
TTATCAAAGAGTATATTGAGAACCAGGATCAGCCCTGACGGGCTGACGAAATTCAACTCCCTGCCAAGTCGCAGGGAGCACTCTTTCGGCTATAGGTAGATCGGAAATCAAGTTTACCGGTTTCACGTTGCTATGCCTGCCGATTGCACCTGATCGGCAGGTTTTTGCCCAGACATCACAGAAAGAGAGCTATGTTGCTGTAGCTCATTCGATTTAAGGCGCTGTCCGCTATTATCACTGTCTGTTTTCCGGGACTGTCTGCCGGATCTGAAAATGAAAGGTATGGATGGACTGGAAACACTCAAGGCTATGAGGGCAAGGGGTGGCTTCGCGGGTTGAGGCTGGGGTCTGGTGGGTGAACAACCGGGATCGTTGATGACTCCGGCGAATGAGAACGCTGAGCTGGCTCGAGTCAGTTCAATTTCAGCGGATTTACCCAATCTAGATAGTTAATTACTTCGGAACGAACGTCTTTTTCGATATAATCCTGTCCGACTTTATGGCTGTCAGAGTATTTTTTGAACAGTCAACAGACGTCAATCGTAAACTGCTATGAAATTTCAGCCGTATAAGGGCTGAGACGCCAAGGGTCTCCGAAAGACTCATTTGACTGACAGATTTTAGGGAAAACGACTTGCTCGAAGTGGCTAAGCTGGAGTGTGAACGAGACGATCGTGTTCTTTTTTCAAATCTCTCCATTCAACTGTCCCCCGGTCAACTGCTACAGGTAGAAGGCTGTAACGGAGCGGGTAAGACCACGCTTTTGAGAGTGCTGGCTGGCCTCTGCGGCGATTATCGTGGCGAGGTGATCTGGCAGGGGCAGAAGCTTTCCAGCATCTATGCGGAATTTAGGTTGTCGACATTTTACTTTGGTCACAAGCCTGCCGTTAAAACTGAACTCACTCCGATTGAGAATATTCTCTGGCGCTCAAACCTTCGTAACGAACGTTACCCGGAACCGTCGATTTTTTCGGCGCTGGAGCAAGTGAACCTTGCTGGCTATGAAGAGATTCCCTGTGGGCAGCTTTCGGCAGGGCAGCACAGACGGGTGGCTCTGGCAGACCTTTCGTTGTCAGCCACGCCGCTCTGGATTCTCGATGAGCCCTTTACGGCGATTGATATGGAGGGAGTGGCCTGGCTTGAACAACTGCTGGCCCGGCATGTCAAAAAAAACGGTGCTGTGGTAATGACCAGCCATCAGAGTTTGTCAAAGCTCTCTGACCGGGTCACAAAGCTGCCTCTGGAGGCATATGCCGCTTCAGATGAAGAGACCGGTCATGAAGAGTCAGGGGCCTGGTTATGAGTGACACTTCATTACGGGGTGGCCGGGCATTTCTGGGAATGGTTAAACGAGACCTTACACTGGCCTTTCGGACACCGGGGCAGACCTTGAATCCGGTGGCCTTTTATCTGATGGTCGCCAGTCTGTTTCCTCTGGGTATCGCCCCTGAAAAAGAACTTTTGTCTCAGTTAGCCGGGGGCATTGTCTGGATAGGTGCTTTGCTGGCAGTCCTTCTCTCCCTCGACTCCCTGTTCAGAAGTGACCAGGAAGACGGCTCACTGGATCAGCTATTATTGTCGCCCCACCCATTGCCTTTACTGGTGTTGGCTAAAATTTCTGCGCATTGGCTGACGACCGGTGTGGCACTGATTGTTATGGCCCCCTTACTGGCCTTGATGTTGCATTTACCGACACAGGCTTTCCCTGCATTAATACTGAGTCTGCTGGTGGGAACACCCCTGATGAGTCTCGCCGGAGCTATTGGTGCTGCGCTGACAGTGCGTGTTCAGAGGGGAGGAATACTACTGACATTGCTCTCTTTACCTTTATATATTCCTGTTTTGATTTTCGGGACAGGTGCCGTTCAGACGGCAGTGGAGGGTATGTCCTATTCAGGGCACTTATTGTGGATGGCAGCATTGCTGATATTTGGATTGTGTCTGGCGCCTCTGGCGATAGCCGCATCACTGAGAATAGTTGCAGACTGAGCAACAGGAACCAGTCACGGTAGAGTAAAAAATGAACTGGACTTTTTTTCACAAACTGGGCTCGCCCAAATGGTTTTACGAGATCAGTGGCAAATGGTTGCCCTGGTTGGCCATTGTGGCAGCCCTGTTAATGGCAACCGGCTTGATCTGGGGCCTGGTATTTGCGCCACCGGACTATCTGCAGGGTAATAGTTACCGGATCATATTTATCCACGTTCCTACCGCCTTTCTGGCATCCGCTATCTACGTGATGATGGCCTTTTCAGGTATCGTCACTCTGGTGTGGAAAATGAAACTGGCTGATATGGCACTCAAGTGTTGTGCACCCATCGGGGCTTCTTTCTGCCTGTTGGCTCTGATAACAGGTGCCATCTGGGGTAAACCGACCTGGGGAACCTGGTGGGTCTGGGATGCCAGACTGACCTCTATGCTGATTCTGCTGTTCCTCTATATGGGGGTCATCGCCCTTCGAGGCGCCATGAGAAACACCAATACCTCGGCCAAAGCCTGCGCCATCCTGACTCTGGTTGGGGTGATTAATATCCCTATCATCAAATTTTCTGTTCAGTGGTGGAATACCCTGCACCAGGGCGCCACGCTCAAGTTAACCGAGAAGCCGTCCATGGCACCTGAGATGCTTTGGCCTCTGCTGATCAGTATTGCGGCTTTTTATCTGTTTTTTACCGTCGTCCTTATTCTCCGTTTGCGAACCGAAATACTGGACCGTGAGCGCCGAACTAAATGGGTTCACAAGACCGTATTGGCCAGACAGGAGAATTGATGACTATGTATTTTGAAAATCTGGCCAGTTTGATACACATGGGTGGTCACGGTGTTTATGTGTGGTCAGCTTATGGCATGGGGCTACTGATCATTGTCTACAACATAGTTTCCCCATTGCGGTTCAGAGAGCGGATTGTGTCCCAGATTCAGCGTCAGGTGCGCAGCAGCCAATCCAGAGGTTGGAACCTTGGCGTTGATAAGAGCCTCAGCCTCAGTAAAAGCTCAAACGGGAACAGAAATCAACGCTCCGGGGCTGACAGAGAGCAAAAACTAACAATAGCCCGTCAGCAGGAAGATAGCGTCAACATTAAAGCTCAGGGTGCCCGGGAGGGGGAAGTGGAATGAATCCGGTTCGCAGACAACGCTTATTATTGATCCTTTTATTGGTAGCCGGCGTCGGTATTGCTGTGGCCCTTGCTCTGTTTGCCCTGAAGGAAAACATCAACCATTACTTCTCACCAGCCCAGATGGCCACTGGCGAAGCGCCCGTTGGTCAGAGGATCCGGGGTGGCGGTATCGTGGTTCCGGGTACGGTCAAACGTGATCCGAATAGCCTGAAAGCCACTTTCCGAATCAGTGATGGCGATGGTGAAGTGGAAGTGGAATATACCGGAATCCTGCCGGACCTTTTCAAAGAAGGTCAGGGCATTGTCGGAACCGGAAAACTGGATGAAAACCGTCGTTTTGTAGCCGAGGAGCTATTGGCCAAGCATGATGAAAACTATATGCCTCCGGAAGTACAGAAGGCCATCGACAAGGCTCATGGTACGAAGTCAGGCAATCCGTCAGATAAATCTAATGGCGCCCCGTCGTACCAGAAAGAGAATCAACAGTCTTTAGAGAACCCTCAGCCTCAACCATCGGAGAGCCAGTCATGAATCCTGAACTGGGGTTGTTTGCCCTCATACTGGCCACCTGTCTGGCACTGCTGCAAAGCATTATTCCGTTGCTGGGTAGCTACAATGGTCGACTGAACTGGATGGCCACTGGTAAAACGCTGGCTTCAGGGCAGTTTGTTTTTGTCCTGTTATCGTTCATGTGTCTGGTGTTCGCTTTTGTCTCGGATGACTTCTCTGTTCAGTACGTTGCCAGCAATTCAAGCTCCCTGCTGCCTGTTTACTACAAGGTGACTGCGGTTTGGGGCGGTCATGAAGGCTCTCTGCTGCTCTGGATTCTGACTCTTACGGGCTGGGGACAGGTGGTTGCCCTGCGCAGCAACAAATTGCCGCCGGAACTGTCTGCGAGAGTTCTGTCGGTCATGGGTATGATCAGCGTTGGCTTTCTGTTGTTTATTCTGCTGACTTCTAACCCATTTGCTCGTATTCTGCCATTCCCCCCTGTTCAAGGTTCTGACTTGAATCCGCTACTGCAGGATCTGGGTATGATTGTTCATCCACCCATGCTTTACATGGGGTATGTAGGTTTTGCTGTAGCCTTTGCTTTTGCTATTGCGGCCCTGCTCGGTGGACAGCTTGACAGCGCCTGGGCTCGATGGGCTCGTCCCTGGACAACTGTGGCATGGTGCTTCCTGACTGCCGGCATTTCCCTGGGAAGCTGGTGGGCTTACTACGAGCTGGGCTGGGGTGGCTGGTGGTTCTGGGACCCTGTGGAAAATGCTTCCCTGATGCCCTGGCTGACCGGTACGGCCCTTATTCACTCTCTGGCGGTGACTGAAAAACGCGGACTGTTCAAGAGCTGGACACTGCTGCTGGCTATCACCACATTCTCCCTGAGTCTGTTTGGTACCTTTCTGGTTCGTTCCGGTGTGCTGACCTCTGTTCACGCCTTTGCCAACGATCCTGAGCGTGGTCTCTTCATTCTCGGCTATCTGCTGGTGGTTGTGGGGGCTTCCCTGACCCTGTTTGCATTCAGGGCACCGGAAGTGAGAAGTAAAATCAGTTTCTCACTGCTATCGCGCGAAACCTTGTTGCTACTCAATAACATTATTCTGGTGACCAGTTGTGCCACGGTACTGCTGGGTACTATGTTCCCACTACTCCTTGACTCTTTGGATCTGGGCATGATTTCTGTTGGCCCTCCCTACTTTAATCTGCTGTTTGTTCCACTCTCCATGCTGCTGGCTGCCTGTCTGGGTATCGGTATCCTGCTGAACTGGAAAAAAGGTTCTCTCAGCTGGTTGAAGCAGCAGGTGCGCTGGATATTGGTCGTTTCTGTTGTCGGTGGCATCATCTTCAGTTTCTTATACGGTGACCGCTTCCTGGTCAGTGAAGCCCTGGCGATTGGACTCGTGCTCTGGATGGTATTAACCATCGGTAAGGATGTTCGCAACAAAACCCGAAACATCGGCCTTCTGAAAGGAATGAGAAAGCTCAAACCTGCCTATTATGGTATGCAACTGGCCCACCTGGGACTGGCAGTGACCTTTATAGGGGTGGCTCTGACCTCTGGTTACAGCGTTCAGAAAGATCTGCGTATGAATCCGGGCGACACAGCCCGGGTGGGTGAGTACGTCTTTCGTTTTGATGGTGTGAATCAGCGCCAGGGCCCTAACTATGTTTCTGACTTCGGTACTGTGAAGGTCTTTAAAGATAAGCAGCAGATTGCTGTCCTTAATCCCGAAAAGCGTGTCTATACCGTTCAGGGTATGCCGATGACAGAGGCTGCCATTGATTCGGGCCTGACCCGTGATCTTTATGTAGCCCTGGGAGAGCCTCTGGGTGACGATAGCTGGGCTGTTCGGCTCTACGTTAAGCCTTATATTCGTTTCATCTGGCTAGGCTCTATCTTCATGGCTCTGGGTGGTTTGCTGGCCATTTCGGACAAGCGTTATCGTGTCCGTCTCAAGAAGAAAGTCGCCCTGAGCGGGAAAAAAGCTGCATTGGCGGGTAATCCCGGGCCCTCCCTGGATTCAGGGAAAGATGCAACCGTCACCACAGGAGGTCAGGCGTGAAGCGTTGGAAACTGTTTTTACCGTTAGCTTTCTTTTTGACTTTCTGTGTTCTGCTCTACATCGGTTTGTTCATGGAAGATAAAAATGAACTGCCTTCTATGCTGCTGGACAAGCCGGTTCCTGAATTCAGCCTGAAAAAATTGCAGCAGCCCGCAGAGACCGTTACTGAAGAAGCATTGAAAGGCAGGATTCTGTTGCTTAATGTCTGGGGCTCGTGGTGTCCGGCCTGTAAGGTGGAGCACCCCTACCTGATGAAACTTGCCCGCGAAGGCATCAATATTGTTGGCGTCAACTACAAGGATGAGCGTCAGGGGGCTTTGGAATGGCTGGATCGTCTGGAAGACCCTTACCTTTTCAATATTGTTGATAAGGATGGCAGGTTGGGTCTTGATCTGGGGGTCTATGGCGCACCGGAAACCTTCCTGATCGACAAGCACGGTGTGATTCGTTACAAGCACATCGGGATCCTTGATGACCGGGTCTGGAAGAAAGATCTCAAGCCCCTTTACGATGCCCTGCAAAAGGAGTTAGTGCAATGACTCTCGACTTTTTTTTCAGGCGCTCATCACTGCTGGAATCTGTAAGCGTCTCCATGCTGATGGGGCTCGCTGTGCTGTTAGTCAGTTTGAGCGCCCATGCCGGGGTCATTGAAAACTATCAGTTTGACTCTCCCCGGCAGCAGGAACAGTTTTTCCGTTTGAACGAACAGCTGCGCTGCCCTCAGTGCCAGAATCAGTCCATTGCTGATTCCAATGCGCCTGTTGCGCAAGATCTGCGTCGTCAAGTGCACCGTATGATCGTTGAGGAAAAGGCGGATGATGACACTGTTATCCAGTTCATGCTGGATAGGTACGGTGATTTTGTACTCTATAAACCCAGAATGGATGCCCGCACCATTATGCTCTGGTTTGGCCCTCTGATTCTGCTGCTTCTGGGCATTTTTATACTGTTCAGAATCCTTAAAGAGCATCGTCCGGAGACCGAAGTTGAAGGGCTGGACGAGCAGAACAAAGCCGAGCTTGACAAGATACTGGGTGGTAAAGATAAATGACGCAGTTCTGGATAATCGCCACAATATTAACTCTCACTGGTATGGCTCTGGTCATGCTGCCTTTGTGGTTTCGCAGTCGACGCAGTTCTGATCAGGATGTTTCAGACAAGGCTTCCAACATCGCTTATTTCAGAGAGCAGGAAGCGGATCTGACAAAGCAGCGGGACCAGGGTTTGGTAACGCCAGAGGATGCCGAACTGATTCGCACTGAGCTGAAAAAAAAACTACTGGAAGATGTGACTGATAAGGAAGAAACACTCAGTTACACAAGCAGTAGCAGCAAAGGTCTTGCTTTATTCCTGGCCCTCCTGATTCCAACTATGGCCGTACCGGTCTACCTGCATCTGGGAGCTCAGACCGAGCTGTCTGTGACTGGGATGATGATGAATCCGGATGCTTCTCATGAAGAGATGATCTCTGCGCTGGAAGCCTGGCGCGACAAGCGACCGGATAATGCTCAGGCCTGGTATCTGCTGGCGGGCCGCTATATCGCAAAGGGGGAAGTGGATAAGGCGATTGACGCCTATAAGACACTCTACACGGTCTCGGAAGGCAGTCCTCAGGCAGCGGCTCAACTGGCTCAGGTACTGTTCCTGGCCAACCGTAACCAGGTTAATGGCGAAGTTCGTGGCCTCTATCAGGATGCTCTGAGCAAGGACGAAAGCAATACTACGGCATTAGGGCTCAAGGGCATTGATGCTTTCGAACGGGAAGATTACAAACAGGCTGTGCAGGCCTGGACCAAAGCACTCTCTATTGAAAATGATATGACTGCACGACAGTCATTGTCTGTGGGTATCACCAAAGCACGTAAGCTGATGGGTGAGGCGGTTGCAGAATTGAGGATCAATGTCGAATTGGCTCCCGAACTCAGTGACCTTCCAGCTCAGGCCAGAGTTATCGTGTTTGCCCGTGAGAGTGGTGTTAAAAAGCCCCCTATTGCTGCTATTCCTCTGAAGGTGAGTGACCTTCCCAAAGAGGTAATACTGGATGATAATGCCGCCATGATGATGGGGGCCAGCAGTCTGTCAGATGCAGAAAGTCTGGATGTCGTCGCTCGTATTACCCTTTCGGGCGATGTGGCCCAATCGGACTATCAGGCTGAAGTTCGTGACGTGAAAATCAAGGATAATGGTGTTATCCAGCTACGAATTGCACCTGCCAGTTGAACTCGCTTGAACGCCGAATTCAAATTTGCTGTCCAGTTGACAGACCGGGCAGCATTTTCTCTCTCTTTCGCTCCATTTTCATCATTTCGTCCCTGTTATTGTGATTGTGATTCGGTTTCTATAATGATCGGTTCATTGTAGGGAAAAGTCATTTTCCAGGAGGGCTTGCCCGGCTGCCCGGGAGAGGGCTGGTAGTCGCCCCCCCGGCCGTGTTTCATCCGATATTGGTTGGCATTGATGCGGTTCTGGCGGCTGATGGCTGATTCTTCCTCTGTCAATACCGGGGCAGGGCGCTCATGGTCATAGAAGCTATCTTCCTCAGCCATCGGCTCAGTGACACAGCTTGTTAGCAGGCTGCACAGTATTATTGTTGTGGGTACGAGCAGTAGTTTTGTCATAGCGAGTGTTTTCCAAATCCTGTATTTACTTTAAACCGATAATTGTAGACGCTGTAAATCAAGGAGGCAGGTTTAGTCTTCTCCAATATGAAATGAGCCCATGATTTGCCCGGGGACCCCTTTGGTTTTTGACAGAAAATCTTTGACAGAAAAGCACGCTTATTTTCTTGATCTATCCTTCGTCCTTATCAATCGGAACGCAGGGCTGGAATTATTAAACACTCACTCTTTGCGGCGCTGCTGTTGCCGACATTGTCTGTCGTCTGTCAGGCCGAAAGGTTGACAGAACGTTATATTATCGAGCTTGAACAGGATAGAATTTTTCCAAACCAGAGTTTTTCTATAAAACCTGCGGGAACCCCGTCAGACATTTTCGACCCAAACGGCTTCACAGAACCAGATTCATCGCCCGATGACACACCGCGCAGATCTTGGGGTTACAGGGTGAAAACGACCATGATCGAATCGATTGCGTGGCAATCGCTTTATGCCACTCAACTGCTGGCTGCTTACGAACGGACACTGACCATCAAAGTGACTCCTTTAAGTAACACCCCATACTCATGGTTGACTGCAGAAGCGGCTGTCGCGATCATCTGGCTTTTAAAAAGCCGTTGGAACCCCGGTTCATCGTCGCTTAATCCGGTTGGACAAGAAGAGGCCAGTCAGGATTATCCGTTTGCGACCATCACTATGATGTATGGCTCCGGATCTGACCGATCATCATACCAACCATCAGAATCATCGGGCCAACAAACTCCCGAAGCCACCACCCGCCCCGCAGGCTTTTGCATCAGCTCCTTTTATTCTGGCACTGGCGGCGGTAACGGAGATCCTTATAAACGCCTGCATTCTCTGGCGTTTAATTGTTTCGTAAATCCGTGTCATGGTGTTTGTCAATTCCGGCCGTCATCTCATGGCAGATTGCCCGCTGAATGGCCACCGGACTCTGAACAAAGCTCATGTCCCCACTTGGCCAATGGGTACTGTTTTAGATGCATGAATTATTCTGATTCTGTAAGCGCTCCACATTTCATGGGCGCAGGGGCGTTCAATACAACTGGCGCTCCCGGCCTGGCCAATGATGGTGTGAATTTTCCTGCCACTGCTGGCGGTGTTTCGGCCATAAATGGGTTAATCGTTCCACGTAGCCTTCCCGAAGAAGCCGGAATTTCCCTTGCGCTTACCCAGTTCATTCCCCCATTGGAGACTTCAGAGAAACAACAAACAACGACAGGATCATTCCAATTGAGTCAGAGTCAACCTCACGTTTCCGGGACAAACACTGTAAAGGCCCAGTCAGATCAAAGGTTCAAATTCCACACCAGGCAACGAACCTGTGAGGTGACAGTGATTGCCAAGGATGGTCGGCAGCAGTCATGCGGGAAGGTCTGCGGCAATGCTCAAGCCCTTTGGGCTCACAAAAGAAGATTCCACACCGGGCCGCAAACCTGTGACGTAGCAGTGGTCAATGAGGCCGGCCAGCAGCAGACATGCGGTATTGTCTGTAAGAATACACAAGCTCTGATGGATCATAAATGCAAATTTCACAGCGGGCGGCAGCAACCAATCTGCGAGTTGACAGTGGTCGGCAAGGATGGTCAGCAGCAGGCATGCGGGAAGGTCTGCAAGAATATGAAGGTCATGTGGGTTCACAAAAGAAGAGCCCACACCGGGCCGCAAGACTGTAAAGTAAAAGTGGTCACGGAAAATGGTCAGGTGCAGCCGTGTGGGATGGTCTGTAAGAATGCTCAAGCCCTCTCGCTTCACAAAAACAGATGCCATAACGGGTACAGAACCTGTGATGTTACAGTGGTTGGCAATGATGGCCAGCTACGGCCATGCCTGATGGTCTTCAAGAATGCCCAAACCCTGGCGAGTCACAGAAAAAGCGCCCATAGCGGGCAACAAATCTGTAACGCGATGGTGGTCGGGGAGGATGGCCTGCAAAGAACATGCGGGAAGCTCTTCAGGAATGCTCTGCATCTATCGAATCACAAGAGCAAATTCCACACTGGGCAAAAAACCTGTGACATGACCGTGGTTGGAGAGGACGGCCAGTCGCGGCCATGCGGAATTATCTGCAAGAATGCTTCCACTCTGTCAAATCACAAAAGTAAAGAGCACAGCAGACAACAAATCTGTGCTGCAACTGTGATCGGGGAGGATGGTCTGTGGCAACCATGCGGGATTGTCTGTATGAGTGTCAGAGCCCTGTCGCAACACAAAAGAAAAGTCCACACCCGGCAACAAACCTGTGTCACGCTAGTGGTCGGGGAGGATGGCCAACCGTGGCCATGTGGAAAGGTCTGCAAGAGTGTTAAAGCTCTGACTGATCACCAAAGAGCACATCGAAAACGCAAGCCTGATGATATGGAGCAGAACAGAAGACTTCGACCTCTGAAAGGTAAAGTGAACAAGTAAAACCCGCACTTTCATAACGCTTAAGCTCTTCTTCGCCAGAAGCTGCATAGAGCTTGATAAAATTGCCAGAATGGTTGTTGACCGGATGTTGCCCGAAGGGAAGCATATCAAGATTTGTTACGAAATTATCCCCTGCAGAGATCTTTTCCCAGATTACCACTGTCCATGAAGACTCCACGAGGCCGCCGCGTTTGCGATGGTCAGGGGGATCTATCCGAATGGAACTTCCATGCTATCTGAAGGTCACATCATTAAAGATTTCAATACAGTCCTTCAGATTGGAGGAGGAAGACTAACTATGGACAGTTCTATCGCTGGACAGATAAACAAACGCGTTCTTGAAAGTGGCGTTCGGGAGAAGAAAGCAAAGCCGGATTCATCATCAGAAAAAGATGTAAAAACTTACTCTGATATAACGCCCAAAATAAATAGATCGTCACCTCCGATGACGTTGCCCGACAAGTCGAGAAGCTTATCCTCAAGGAATTCTTTGCTTCTTAAGGCCCCTTGTCCCTTCGATTTTCGTTTTGTCGCCAGTGATGATGAGGTCCGACAGCTTTTAGTGACCCTGACCGTCGATGAACATCGGGATGTCGCCCTTATTGCCCATCCTGATGACCTCTCACAGGCCAATCTGGTCAGCCGGTTGAGCATATCTGAAGAGGGTCGCCACATTCTGCGTTCAGGCAGGCTGTTTGAAGGGACACAGCCACTCACTCTGGTGATGGATATCCGAAAGCTCACCAGCAACGATCTGCCAAAATTTAACGATCTCCTGGACCCGGATAATCCCTGCCTGTTCGACAAAGTTAGTCAGAACAAACGCCCTCTGGGAGAACATGTTGCCCTGCTGGTGTTGGCAGACCCTGCACAGTTGGCGTTGGCTGGTCAGCGTGACGACGCGCCGGGCGCTGATTTCTGGCGGCGAATTAATCGGCCGGGAAATACCTGGCAGTTCGACCCACAGACAGACAATGCCTCATCCATGGACATCAAGGAGGTTCCTCCTGTATTGACTCAACTCTCATCTCCCGAAAGTGATAGAGATGACAACCATACCGTTCTTATTGACTGTCACTTGCACAGTAACTGGCGACAGTTGCTTCTGGGTGGTCCCGGAGTCGATAAACAAGGGCGAATCCGGCACATCCCCGGCAGGCTTGAGCTATTGAAGACCGGACAAAGGGTGATTCTGAAAGGAGCCAGTTGGAAGGATCTGGCATTTGAACAGACAATTCGACAGATAATCGCGCAAAGGAGCTTTGAGAGCAACGGCAAGCTTTGTCAGTTACCAGAGGATGTTCAGTTTTACCAGATGCCGGTAGGGAAGGGCGAGCTTCATTCACTGTTCCAAAGCCTGTCCCATTCTTGTGACAAAAAAGAAGGTGACAAAGAACTTGATAAGGAGCACGCATCAGGAAGTCCGATCATTATTAACCAGAGTAATATCGGGGAATGGCTGGGCCCGATTGCCATCGCCCCGGAAGGCTATGCAGTTCCTAACACCTGTCTGTTGAAACAAGTTCGAGCGGGTGGTTTCGTCACCGTCACATCTCCCCTCAGTGAGGCACTCTGGTTTCGTTTACTGGGTTCACTGCAAGTGATTCGCGAGACGACAGGCCTGAAGCCTCAACTTCGGGTTGCTCATACAAAACGGCAGCCGAAAGCCCTGGGATTGGCAGAAAACGATGAGCGCTCAATGGGAGATCAGGCCGTCTTTAATACCGTCACGTATCAGCAACAGGCTCAGGCCAGTCATTGGATCAATCATCAGGAATCACCTTTGGTGATTCAGGTTAATGAACAGACCAGTCTCAGCCAACTGTTTGATAATATCCATATCACCTCGGAACAAAAGGCGCATTTTGGACGACGGCAGAGTGGGTTGCAGGAGGCATTGACCTCTGGCAAGCCGGTTGTATTGCGAGGACTCGAGAGTAATCCAACACTTCAGCAACTTCTGGAACCCCTGGCTGTTGGGCAACCTCTGTTGGTTAATGGCCAATTACAAG
>NZ_JAHHPS010000535.1:0-1913 GCF_024606275.1 Endozoicomonas sp. SESOKO4
ATTGCTGCGATAAACTGGTGGATGCGACCTTTGATTTAACGGGGGAACGATTATACGTTGCTGCCAAAGGAAAAAATCAGGCCGGTGATACCTACTCCCATCTTGGCCTTTTTGATATGACACGGACTAATCGAACTCTGGCAACAGCGCTAGTAAAAGTAAAAGGTCCGGTATTGGATTCCCAGGATTTTAGAATAAAACTTGATGCGACTGGTCGATTAGTTGGTATTGCAGGCAATTCCCTGAAGTTATGGTATGCCAGGGTGAGTAATGGTACTTTGCCCTATCTGGCAACATTGGATAACGACTTTAATGGTATTTATTCATTTGATTTCAGTCGTAAAAGTGACAAATTAGCGGCTGGGTATAATGACGATGGCGATAATTATCTTGGTGTGTGGGATACCTATCAACTTGAGGATAATAAACCGAAGCTGTTGGCCAAAGTAAAAAGTTACCCAGCAGTTTCTATTCAATTTCATCCTACAGGTCGTTATGTTCTGAGTGGAATACATGTAAATTCTTATGGGTCATTTGCTGAACTTTGGGATTTAAGCGAAATTAAAAGCAAAACTCCCAGTCATATTAAGCTTAATGAAAACGGAGCAAGACCATACATTGTTACCTTCGATCATGAGGGCAGGCAAATTGGCGTCTCTATGGTTGATGACAACTTTGCCGTGTTGTGGCATATGGATAGTATTATCAGCGGAGATACTGATCCATTGGCATTTATGGGACATGATGATGATGTGTATTTTATCGCTTTTGACCCAACAGGTCGTTATATTGTCACCACTTCCGGTGACCATACCGCCAAACTTTGGGATGGAACCCAGATTAAAAAGAATAGTCCTAAGCTTCTTGCAACGATGAACCATGGCTGCGCAGTTAAACAAGCCATTTTTATCCGCAACAACACTCGAGTATTCACCCGGAGCGACTGTGATATCAGGCTCTGGGATATTCAACATATCCCAGTCGATGGCAAAGCAAAGTTGCTTAATACCTTTCATACCGATGGAGGTTACTACAAAATTGAACTCGATCCCGCAGCGATCTGGCTGTTAACTGTCAACATCGAAGCCGCTGAAATTTGGGATATAGCAGCACTCCAGCCTGACTCGGAACTCTCCGATGCAGATTAGTATTTCAGACATTAAGTCAGATTTAGACCTTACCATTTCAAGGGAAACGAGCATAAGACTTATTCCAATTCGCAGTGTCAAAAAAACAGACTACCCTGAATAAACTCAGCAACCTAACCGGTCTGGCAATGCACAGCTTTTACACCTTTCTACAGTTGTTCACTGTAGCATTTGTAGCAACAGCACTTACCTTTTTCACAAACCCTGAAGTGGCCACTGGTGAATATTTGGAATGGCAGCTGCCTATAAAAAAACAAAGTGATTCCTCTATAACCATTCGAGCCAGGTCGGCAAGTGTTGCTACAAAAACTCAGGGCACACGAACGCAGTCTTTTACTGGCGAAGTCACTATTTTCGGGCAGATCGACCAGCCATTTATCGTCTGTGCACAGAGCTTAGACGCTCAGGGCTTTACTTATGAGGCCAGTGCTGTTGTACCTTTCCCCTTTTCTGATAGTGATAAATCAACCCATCTTTATATGCTTACGTTAAGTGAGCGAATGGGCAGAATAGCGATTAAAGAAAGCCAGCCTTGCCCGGAGTCTTTTAATCACCCGTATCCATTCTCATCAGGGCAATATCTGCGTTCAAAAAAGCCTTTTTTAGTGGTAAATGGACGAGTAGAAAAAACGCTCGATACTCAAAATGCCGGGGCCATTCCCCCTGTCGGAATGTCAATCAAGCCTGTGTTGTTTCAAAGCCCTTCAGGGGGTGGCTACGACACTGACGATTTCAACGATTTCAGACGACCGCCCTTTATGCCAG
>NZ_JAHHPS010000536.1:0-3570 GCF_024606275.1 Endozoicomonas sp. SESOKO4
TATAATCGTTCCCCCGTTAAATCAAAGGTCGCATCCACCAGTTTATCGCAGCAATAACAAACAATAGAAAAATGTTTGGTAGTTGTGCAGTTTCATAATAAATAACCTCTGATGAATCAACACTTACGCCGCCTGCTTATTTACAGCGGGCAGCGGTGCCGTAGCGCAGGCTTTAGCAGGCCTGAGAGATAGGATAGAAACGACGATGGAGTATAGCCTGTAGCGCTGGGTCTGGACTGAAATAATCAGATCAACCTGAATTCAGATACTCTGAAGTCAGGCCTCAATGTATAAAACGAAAAAAGTGTGGCTTTCGAATAGAACAAAAGAACACTCTCTACTAGACTCCTATCGGTTTTTGATTATTGGCAACCCGCTGGTGGCATAGATGCTATTTCCAGAATACTTCACGCCAAAGCCCAGTATTGTGTTGCTTGTATTCCTGCTGAGTCAGTTACCGGCCCATGCGGACGACAACTGTCAACTTAAACATATTCAATGCGCAAACCCTTCTCTTAATAACTGCAAAAGTGGTTTCGGGGCTGGTCGGTGCACAAATAGTGTCACTAACGAAACCTGCTCAATGGTCACTTTTCCCAAAGGTTTTTCCGGAAGCTACAGAGGCCAGCCAGTCACTTGCAACGAAGCTGATGGTTGTGAGGCGGTTAGCTGCCCTCAGGACTGTGTCAATGACCCGTCAATACCTTGCAGCTGTGTTGCAAAGTGGGGGCTTAACGGTGACATTCATTTTGAACCTGCTTTTTGTATTCCCGGCTCAACAGACGACAGTTGCAAACAACAGTTTTTTAAGTGCAACCAGGTCGATTTCAATTTTTGTTATCAGGGCTATGGCACTGGGTTATGTCAGCACATCGAGCACTCCAACCGAAACTGTACTGTGAATTATTACCCTGATCCTTTTAATAAAACGGCCAATGGGCATCATCTTAAATGTGATCACCAGAGTGGGTGTGAAAGCATCGCTTGCACCGATGGTTGTCAAGGCTCCTGGCAGCTCAATCATAAAACGGAAGTCGTTCCCGGTAATTGTGCAGCAAACCGGGGGAGAAGTTGTGAGCTCAGGTTTTTACATTGTGATAACGCTTTTTTTAAATTTTGTAGAGAGGGGTTTGGAAAAGGACACTGCGAAAACCCCGTGTCTGGAGAACGCTGCACAACCACAGTGTTGCCAGATCATCAGACCAAAGGCTGTTCTAACCCGGATGGCTGTGAAAAATTATCATGCCCGTCGTGTAAAGCTCATTGGATGCTCAACAATCATACATTGATTGCGCCTGAGGGCTGCGCCACAGGCTTAAACGACGGTAGTTGTCAGATGCGCTTCTTTAAATGTTCCCAACTGAAGCTGGACTTTTGCCAGAATGGCTATGGTTTGGGCCGGTGTTACAACGATGCTCAGAAAACGGGCTGCACAGTTCACTTTGTACCCCATCAATCCAGCTTTGCTGGTTCGGGAGGTCGCACCCATTGCCAGCATGCTTCCGGTTGTGAATCGCTAAAATGTGATAATGACTGCCGTGGCCACGGCCACGAAGGCTGGCAGGAAACGACACCAGGCAACTGCCTGCCAACAGCCGGTAAACCCTGCCAGCTGCAATACTTTTCCTGTGATGATGCGCAGTTTGACAGCTGCAAGGGAGGCTATGGCACAGGCACCTGCAGCAATTTCAAAACAGTAGAAACCTGCGATATTACTGTCTATCCAAGTGGTTGGAGGGAGTCACCCAATGATCCCGTGCTTTGCAGCAATAACCAGGGCTGTGAAGAGGTTCAGTGCCCCGAAGACTGTGGGGATGTTTGCGACTGTGCAGCCCAGTGGCAAGTTTATGGTAAAACCAATACTTATCCTCAGGGTTGCATTGATCACAACAGCAGCCAAAAAAAATCCAATGATCTTGCACTGGCTCTGGGCATCTCCGGTGGTGTCATTCTACTGGCTGTAGCAATAGTGACCCCGGTGGCCTGTTATTACCGATACTCAAAACGCATTACCTACCAAAGGATTTCCCCAGAAAACTGAAGGGGTTTCCATAACGACTGAGTTAATGCCTTTTATGAAAATCACGATTCACGTTCTTCATAAGCAGCACCCCCGGAAAGTCAGGTTCTTTTTCTTAGTGTTATTCTCAGCCTTTGTCTGCCTGACAAAAGCTGCCCCGAACGATGCACCGGAAATGGTCGCCAATGCCTTCCATGCCGGAAGCGTAAAAAAGGCCGTTTTCTCCTCCGATGGGCGATGGTTTGCCACAGCGTCGGCGGATCATTACGCAAAGTTTTACACTACCGGCCAACCCATAGAAAAAGTAGCTCAAAAGCTGGCAAACCTTCCTCATGATAACGGGGTGAATGGTGCATTTTTCAGTCCTGACAACAGCTTACTGGTGACCGTCTCCAACGACAATTCGGCAAAAATCTGGGTGGCTAACCATCCCAAAGCGAATTTCCCCACACTAATGTCAACCCTTAATCACAATGGCAACGTCCTTTATGCCAGCTTTTCACCATCAGGCAACTTGCTGCTGACAGTCAGCACCGAAGGGGCGGCTCTACTCTGGGATCTTAGCCAGGTCGAATCAGGCAAGGTGACGCAGCTGGCAGCAATGGAGCACAATGCTACCGTATTTCAGGCTGTCTTCAGCAGCAAAGCGGAACAGGTGTTGACTGTATCAGCAGACTGGACGGCCAAGCTTTGGGATATAACCCGGATAAAAGACAAAAACCCTGTATTATTAGCGACGCTGAAGCACTATGGCCCTGTCTATCAGGGGGCTTTCGATCCGGCTACGGATACTCTGGCTGCAACGGCATCCGACGATCATACCGCAAGACTCTGGGATTTCAGCGCAATCTCCAGCGGCGCAGCCAGACTGTTAACTACTATAAAGCATAATGGTTCAGTCACTGGCCTGACCTGGCACCCGGCCGGTTCAAAATTATTCACTTACTCGGATGACCATACTGCAAAATACTGGGACACCTCCGGGGCAGAAAAAAAGCATAGCGCCCAATTACTGGCCACCATTGAACATGCAGCACCGGTACGGGATGTCAGCTTTGACACTAAAGGTCACTGGGCAGTTTCCGCTTCAGAAGATTATACGGCTGGTGTCTGGGATATGACGGCTATCAGCCAAGGAAAGCCGTTGCTGGTGAACACCCTGCATCACCCAAATTCAGTGAATTCAGCTTGCTTCAATCCAGTTGCCTTAAAACCAGACATTTTTATGCCTCCGTTCATTCGTGGGCTGCTACATAATTCGTTCCTGCAGGTTCTTACCGCTTCCGATGACTTCACGGCAAAACTCTGGCAATTAAGTATCAGGCAGGTGAGACCCTCAGGTAAAAAAAGTTCTGTTGGAGAATGACAATGAAAGCGCAGGCTTTAGGCTGGATGATCTGCCGGGTTGTAGGGTTCGCCTTCTGGGTGGCCAGTCCAGTGGTATTTGGGCAGGATAACCAGCCCGTCATCATAATTAAACCTCGGGATGTTTGTGATTGCTGCGATAAACTGGTGGATGCGACCTTTGATTTAACGGGGGAACGATTATA
>NZ_JAHHPS010000537.1:0-1511 GCF_024606275.1 Endozoicomonas sp. SESOKO4
CTGAACAGAGGCCATAAAAAAGTGCAGAACCGCCTTTTCCAACAGTTGCAGAATCAACTCGGCGCGGTTGGCATTCGCCAGTTGTTTAATGGTTGCGTCAACGCTGGTTTTAATGTGATCCTGCCCCTGCAAGGTCATGCCAAAATGCGGGTATGGAAACAGCTTATAGGTCAATTGCAGGTGGCTGTCGCAATCGGGTTGTTGCTCACCACAAAGAGACAACTGACCACTATGACCATCCGCATCAAATTCAAGCTGGCCAGCAACCCTTGACACAGGGAAACGGGTTGATGCCAAATCGGGATTTTGGATAAGGGCTACTGTGTTTTTAATGACTGCATCGGTTAACAGGCTGGCAATAGAATGCCCCCTGGCAAAAGCTTTCAACTCATCTTTCGCTTCATTATGCAACAACGACTCAATACTCACCGGCAGAGTTTCTGAAGCTTCGCTGTGGGTCAGTGCGACTAACGTTGATTCTGTGGCTTTTTCTGAATAATGAATGTCAATGCGAACGGCTTCTGGCGCCTCGGGTGAAACCCATGAGAGATCAATATGAACGACACCGTGTTGGGAACTGGCCTCATAAAGCTCCAGCCAGGGGGAATAGCCGTCGGGTAGTGGCTTCTCAGCCAGCCAGGGACTGATGGATGGGCTCAGCGGGAATGGCGTTATTCGCAAAATCTGCTGATGACCTTCCTGCTGGTAAATCAGCTCCAGGTAAAATCGTTTGCGGATGTGGGGTGGGTCCACCTGAATTTGCTCTGGTCCTAAACGAGTACCGGTATACCAGCTGTACAGGGCACTTTTGACACTGGGCAAAATGGCCATGGAGAAGACTTGAGCCGTGTGCAGCGTGACAGGGTTTGCTGTCCAGCGACTGAGCACGGAGGCGGTTGTTTTACTTGCCATCCAGTACATCAAGGCGTTGGATGCCAGCGAGGGCAGTGCGCGTAAACCGTTCAGAGATAAATAATCATCATAGCGACGAAAAGTAAAATCGTCTCCAACCCGGAAAAAAAAGCCAAGGGGTGAAGTACTATGAAACTCCAAATCAACCGGTGAAAGAGTGTTGAACAGAATTTCATCTTCACCAGAATTCTGATTATCAGTATCTGAACAAGCAAAGCCTGCCAAAGATAACTGCAGGACAAAAATGAAAAATAATGCGAAAACTACCACGGATCGAGCAGTAACGAGACTGCTCAACTTTGATGAGTGATGGGCGCACGAAAACAAATAATAATCTCTTAAGTTTTCCACAGCGTTAAAGCAGGCATCATGAATTCATGGTGAATGCCACTGGTGAACCAGCCTAGTCAATATTTTTGATTCCGGCAAAAAAGAAATCCTACAAATTTCTTGCTCCGCACAAGAAGCTCGAAGCATTGTGCAGATGTTCGCGTTGTGATAAACGGTTGCTGTCGTCAGGAGTGGGAACGACATAATGGGATGGTTCGCTAGCAGCCTGTCGGACTTAAGCGTCCGTAGCGAGGATTGCAAGAAATTGA
>NZ_JAHHPS010000538.1:0-3579 GCF_024606275.1 Endozoicomonas sp. SESOKO4
GATTCTGCAACTGTTGGAAAAGGCGGTTCTGCACTTTTTTATGGCCTCTGTTCAGCCAAACAATCAAGAGGCAAAGAATACTGACAATGATTATTTTCAGCCGTCCCTGCAACATAATGAAGGAAACCTTGAAACGGCCATAGCGCCCTCACACGGTAAACTTGTGGCACCGTTGCAGCTACTTGTTAAAACGTTGACGCCAGAGGGGAGTATCTGGAATTCAGAAAAGCATCGCACCGTTCTACCGATTCTATGGGGACTGCACCCCAGTGTATTTAAAAATTTTATGGTAGAGCCCGGAGCCTCATCATCCGGATCTTTCAAAAGATTCAAAGCCAGTCCGGTTGTGAACACCGCTATTTTTACCGAAAAACAAGTCGAGCTGCTTCAAAAACTTGTTGATGATAGAGTCCACGAATTCACAGAAGATGAATTTATGAACGTTGTCGACTATTTTTCACCAATAAATTTTGGAAAAGATAGGTATGGTCCTTATTTAGAGTCACCTGCCTTGATAAAAGGATTTGTAAGGAATGGTATTTTAAAATTTAACGAAATACCAAAAGATAAAGTAACAAAAGATATGTTATTGGTTAAGAATAATCTTTCCGGGTATGGCTACGATCGATATGGATACACTCAACTACCTGATGAATTGAAAAAAGATCATGATTTTCTTATTGAATACTCAAGGCTCAATGGTATTCCTTTCGGTACACCACCCGAGCTGGCAGCTTTTATTTATGGTTATCTGGATATTACGGCGAAAATAAAATCCCTGAAAGCACTCCCAGCCAGTTTTAAAAGTGAAAATGATGAATTATACGAAGAACTTATTCGTTCAGGAATGATAGAGCTTAGAGACCTTCCGGAGCCTATTAAAAATAAAAATAAAGAGTACTGCCTTTCACAATTAGCAGATGGCTTGTGTCAATTGTCAGAGGTTCCGGCTCATTTTATGACAAAAGAATCTATCCTGGATTCAATCAATGGTAATCATTGGTATCTTAATTTCGGTGTGATTTTCTCTGGTTTCTCCGGTTTATCTGCTTTATCTCCTTTCTCTGGTAGATACAATATGTTTACCAGAGACCCTGTCTTTTTTGAAGAACTACTGCTCAAAGCTGTCACAGTTGATTTGGAAATGTTTCATAGATTTAATTCTTTATTCGAAGGTGGTTACGATCTCTGCTTAGAAGAGGTATATTCTTTTGCCTCAAAGAGATATAAAGCAGACAGAGAAAAATTTGATTTGTTATTAAAAAGATTGATAAAAGCCAACCCTTTTGTTTTAGTTTATGCTGGATATTTTAATAAACGTTTGTCTAAGGTATTAGTCGATGCAGCAAAGGACTCATTGTTGGAAATATTAAACAGTAGACCCGAAGTAAGCCGGGGTTTTCATGTTTCTCTCCTTGATGAATTCTTTGAAAAGGTGAATGCCGATAACGATTTTAAAACCCATGTCCTGAATATTGTTTATCAATATATGCCTAATCAGAATGAGAAACGCGAAAAACTTCCGGAGGGACTCCTGAAAGCGCAAGACGACATAGTGCTGAAGTCTGAGCCCTTTGGCAGGGGGATTGACCACTTTCTGACCAGGAACTTACGGCCCGACAACCCTCAGATTGTACTTGACTATATTGAACAGAATGCATGTTTTTTGTACTTTTTTAAAGACAAAGAGTATCTGGAGAAATGCAGCGCTGACCCAATAATCCGGCAAAAATTCATACACGTACTTGCACAAAAGTTAGTTGCCGATAAATTAGAATTGTTGAGGACTTGGCAAAAACGCCTTCCACGGCCATTACTGGATGATACTCTGGACTTTCTCAAAGATCCGGCACTTTTCTTTAAACTGGATTCTTCTGACCAATTGACAGAACCCGTTAATCCTCTCAAATTTCAACTGCCCAATACTTCGGCATTCGGATTGGTAGTGGCTGCAGCTGCCCGAGGATTTGGCTTTCATCCTGCGGATGAAGAGTCCGGTCGTCAGTTACAATCAAGATTTGCTCGTGCGGGTGAAACACCCTTTCAACGGGTTTATCCCGGTCAACATCCATTAACACTCTTTGAGAAAGAAGGCACCATCGTTGATGGTCGTACACTGGCAATAGCCAATGGTGAGGTGGTTGATCATTATAAGTTCCAACGGGTTGGAGAGTCTCTGGCTACCCTGGCGCGAGAAGGCATTATGCATGAATTTATTGCCAAAAATGACCGCTTGAAAAGCCAGAAACCCCGTTTTGGCGATTTTCTCGTCGTACTGGAAAAGGATCTTCCCCAGAGTACACAAGGTTTCACTGACCGTTTACAAGTGAACTATGTTGATGGTGAAAGAGCCTTCCTGGTTTACTATTTCCAGGCGACGGACAACTATAGCAAGTACGCCCACACTCCTGATGAAACCAGCACTCCTTACGCTGCTGCTGAACGGGGTCTATTGAATAGCATTCATGATATTGGCGTACTGAATGGCAACTTTGGCATTATGCCTGCGTCAACGATGCAAGCATTTCACTGTAGCGGATGTCGTTGGGTGTTCCTAAGCCCGTTGTTGAAGAACACGATTTTTTTTGCCTTTCCATTACCCGGCAAATTTGAACGCTGGATCGAAGCTATTGAACGTCCTCAATTTGGCTGGAATGGGTTACGGGATTGGGGCGATATTGAGTTTTACGGCTCTATGAAAAGCGGCCTGACTGCCAGAAACTCAAAAACGTCGGGTTATACTCCTGAGGTTTTTCAGCGGCTAAGCTTTGCCAATGCTCTGTGCGAAAACCTGTTGGCAGCCGTGTTGTTAAGATCACGCTTGCGTCGGGAATCCCCGGATTATCATTATCAAATTCCACAGGCCGTGAAAGAGACAGAAAACTTTATTGAACAGCTACTGAACGAATACCTTTCGGGTCTGTTTGCAAAAGAAAAAGAACGACAGCCCAAATCAAGATTGCAAACATTTATGCGGCTTGACGATGCCAAATACCGTTCATGGTTGACTCGTACAGCTCAGGAGATCCTTTACTGGACTGCCCCGCAACCTGATGAGGTCACAGACCCTTGTGCATCTACCCTTTCCAGTGAGTGCTACTCAGAACACTTAAAGCGAACCGGGCATCTGGATAAAATACTGTACCCAGCAGCTTTACATCCCCTGGAAGCGCATAAAAAATTTCCCAGAGACTTCCGCAGGGCCAATGGTCAGCCCTCTCTCGGAGCCGATAGGGCTGTCTTTCCACTGGTCAGTCTGGTCAAGGGACTGACGTTGTTTGCCAGCCATATTTTTGCATTCGCAGACCAATACATGGCCGGGGATAATCCAGAATGACGTTGATATTCACCGGTGCCCCAACATCCTGACGAACCATCCTGTTACGCATCAATAATCAGACCACTCCTGTGAGTGATTTTTGCGTATTTCGATTCTCACGACGGCAACCCAATATCAAAACGCGAGTATCCGCGCAATGCTTCGAGCTTGATGGGGAGCAAGGAATTTGCATGATTTCTTTTTTGCCGGAATCAAAAATATTGACTAGGCTGACTCGCTACTGGCGCTCATTATGAATT
>NZ_JAHHPS010000539.1:0-1656 GCF_024606275.1 Endozoicomonas sp. SESOKO4
TAAAAGTTGTTGTTTTCCCTGGTTGGCAGGGATATTCAAAATTGATTCTGCGGCTTAGAGTCGGTTTTAGCATGAAAGTTCATAACATTGATGTCAGTGAAACTAACAGTTAAACAGGACGTTGATCCGGGAAAATGACCAATGAGTAGAAAGCGGGTTTCTGTTGCAGAAGAATAATGTGGGGTTGGGTCAATGAGTGACAGTAAACGATCGGTCAATCATCCATAGTTCACTGATATTCGCCCTGTTATTGCCATTGATGGTCAACAGATGGCCATCGGTGCTGAAGGTAGCTGACCTGATCCCTTTGCGGTGGGTAATGATGTCTCTTTCTTTCCATGATCCATCGCTCTCCAGGCCATAAATTCTCGCCTCACCATCAATACTGGAGGTGACCACATGGCTGCCATCGACGCTAAAGGTTGCTGATATGACACAAACAACGGAAATGATAGTTTTTTCTTCCCAGGATCCGTTGTCCTTCCGGCTATAGATTTTCACCTTGTTATCTTTACCGCAGGTGATCGCATGGCGGCTATCGACGCTAAAGGTTGCTGAAAAAATGAACACATCATCATGGGAAATGGTCATTTTTTCCTCCCATGATCCATCGTCCTTCTGCCCATAGATTTTTGCCATTTTATAACTACTGCAGATGATGAAATGGCGGCTATCGGAGCTGAATTTGGCTGAGTTGCCCCTGTTTTCATAGGAAATAGTGGCTTTTTCTTCCCATGATCCATCGTCTTTCTTGTCGTAGATGATCGCCCTGCAATAGTCTCTGGAGGTCAACACATGGCGGCTATCGGCGCTGAAGGTGGCCGAATTGACATAACGATCGCGGCGAATGATGGCTTTTTCTTCCCATGAGCCATCGGCCTCCAAGCCATGGATTCTCAGCTTGTCATCGCTACTGAAGGTCAACAAATGGCGACCATCGGCGCTGAAGGTGGCTTGGTCGACCGATTTATCATGGGAAATAATGGCTGTTTCTATCCATGCCCCATCGTCTTTCTTGCTATAGATTTTCGCTTTGCCATCATTGCCAGCGGTCACCACATGGCGGCCATCGCTGCTGAAGGTTGCTGACAGGACAAAACAATCGTGGCGAATAACGGCTTTTTTTACCCATGACCCATCGTCCTTCTGGCCGTAGATTTTCGCCTTGCCATCTTTACTGGCGGTCACTGCATAGCGACCATCGGCGCTCAAGGTGGCTGAGAAGACAATGTCGTCATGGGAAATGGTCGTTTTTTCTTTCCACGATCCATTGCGCTCCCGGCCATAGATTTTCCATGTTTTATCGTCACAGGCGATCATCAGGTGGCGGCCATCAGCGCTGAAGGTAGCTGAGTTCTTTGAACTACTACAGGGGATGCTGGCTTTAATCTCTAATTTAAATGTTTTACATTCGGACATCAGTTTGGTGAGAGTGGAAAAGAACAGTGCAGGAAAATGAATACTCCCATGGCGATCCATGACTGAATTGACTAATGCCTCATCCTTTGTAAAACGCTTCAACCATTTCTGGAGTTCATCTTTATCTTTTGCAGTGACACTCGACTTTATTAGAGCCTGGTGTGATGAAGAAAGCTGGCGATACCATGCCCTTGCCATTGAATCATCATTTTTGAGCGTGTTGTTAATGTATGAATT
>NZ_JAHHPS010000540.1:0-2556 GCF_024606275.1 Endozoicomonas sp. SESOKO4
TTTGCATAGGCAGTCTTTCAGACTGCGAGCTATCCATCCCCGAACTAGAAGTACGAGGCTTTCCGCTCAATTTGGTAAACAAAGTTCACACCGCTGGCGATGTTTTCTGGATGATTATGAACCAAATCAAACTTTGCTGGTCTGAAGATTTAGAAAATTCAGAAAACAAATTATTGATGGAATGAATGATGCTGCCATGGATGTCCCGCGCTACTCTCTTTAACCTGTTCAGTCGCACCGTTCCGGAAACAGATGTTTCCTCTAATGTGCCCACTTCGGGTTTGAGCAATCAAACGGCTCGATCGGGTGGGTCCTCCGGTTGCTCTTTACACCAGCGGCACATCACTTCCACTCTCGACCAGCGTCGTGAATGGGTATCCCGGGTTCAGAATGCAATAGGCAATATTGACATTCCATTTGGTAATAAATTGCTGCGAGAACAGATAGATAAAGCCCAGTATGATCTTAAAAGGTTGAGTAAGGACCATCCCGGGGACAATCAAAGATTCTATCTGTCTTCCTTGCAAGCACTGATCAAAACCCTTGTCAGCGATATTACCCTTCCCGAAAATATTTCCGTTCTGCAAACGCTGGCTGATTTGGGGCTGGGACTTGATGCTGATTGGATGATTTGTACAATCAATATACCTCCCCAATTACTAAAGCAACTCTTGGGTAACACACGCCATGAAACAGTGCTGAGACTTCTTGGCAACCTTGCCAAAACAATGATGTGCAGGGCTGATCCGGACTTTATGGCAATATTGGACAGATACCTGACCCCGAGGCAACTGCAGAAAACAGCCCGGGAGCTTATGAGTGAGATGGCACAACAACGTTGCCCTCGTCTAACAAAAATTAATCAATCTCTTCGGATTTCCGATGGCTCAGCGCCCTATCTGATAACCGCTATTTTCGAATCACTGGACATCAGACATGGCGACCTTCAGACGTCACAGGATTTCTGCCAGACCATCACCACGGCACTGGGTTCAGAGTTTTTCATATTGCAACTTTGTATGCTGGAGGTGAATGCCCAAAGGCATGAAAAGCTGATTCTGGAAGCACTGAAAAAGCTGGATCATCAGGAGCGGGAACAGCTTCTGGTCTGTGCCTTTATCCTGGGCCAGCGGGAATTTTTCAAGCGGTTGCTGGCAGGCGCCTTACCCACAATTCTTAATCAGACATTTAATAACGGCAGTAATATTCTGCACCTTATGGCGACAGCACTTCCGAGCAGTTACTCTAACGGCGAATTATGCAGATATCACTGTCTGGAGGCTTATCTCCCCCGTTATGACCAGCTGTTTGAATATCTGCCCGCCAGAATTCTGGCTAATCAACAGGACCACAGCGGCGCAACACCGCTGTTGCTTTTATACCGACATCACTGTGCGCAATTAGCCTCAACACACCTATCCGGAAAGGATGACAGTCAACTGGCCAGAACCCGGCGCAGCGCTCTGATCAAGCTAACCACTTCTGGCCATCTCATTGATTGTATGAAGGAACATTTAGACGGAAAACGCCCTTTGAATGTCAACTGGTTTACTGAGTTCCTGCAACTGTTTAAATCCCTGCCGCCGTCTACTTTCAAAGCAGTCAGCTTGCGCTCTGCTGAGTATTCATACGGCGCACAACTAAGACACCCCCCCCCGCCCCGTGCAACACAGTCACTTCAGCCTGTTATCAACTATTTTGAGCATCACACAGACGTTTTACGGGATGAGCAGCAAACACTGGAATTAATCAGGTTAATACATCAGAACGGGTTACCGGTTGAATATGCTGCGCAGGTGCTCCGGGTTGTCTCTCCGGACATGCAAAAAAAACTACTTGAGCACCTGTCAGCAACACCTGATGATCGCGACTCACTGTTTATTGAACGGCGCTGCGACCTATATTATCGCAATAAGTTCTATCCATGGCATCTGATTGCCCTTGGGGTTGGTGCCGGGTGTGCACTTAATCCAGACAGGTTTTATAGCGAATGTTTCCTCCGGGAGGTGGCTGAATTTAACAGGAAACACCCAAAAGAGACGGTGCCGGCAATGTCCGGGCTTTGGGAAGCGGAGTTGATCAACAGCGGGAATATTGAAATTTACGGTCGCAGTCTGGCTTTTCCTTCCGCAGAGGTACCTCAGGGTTATCGCCGTTTCAAGTTTCTGAAACAACAGCCTGGTTCCACAGAAGACTGGCATGATTTTGTCCGTGAACAGCCACAACTGGATTTTTTTCGAACGCATAAAGCTGAGCTGGGCCTTGAAAGCACACTGCTGAAACCACGGGGCATCTATCGTCTGAGCAATGCCCTGAATAAGCTCAAAGCCTGCAGATTACCTGATGAAACCCTGGCAACCATTGCCCTGGAGCCAGATGGTTCGGCACTGCTACAAGTCTTTGATGATGAAAAAAACTCCCAACTGTATCACCACTATCCTTATGAAACGGAAGGAGTGGCAGGGCTCTCAGTGCAGGCATCGTTTGAAGGCCTCAGGCTTTTTGCCAGAGATGCGGGTCGTCTCTGGCAACACAATTTTCAGGCACCGGATACAT
>NZ_JAHHPS010000541.1:0-1236 GCF_024606275.1 Endozoicomonas sp. SESOKO4
AATCTATGGCAAGAAGGACGAACGATCATGGGAAGAAAAAGCCACTATTTCCCATAACGCTAGTGTCAGTTTTGCCACCTTCAGCAAAGATGGTCGCTATCTAGTAACCACCAGTTGGGATCAAAGGGCAAAAATCTATGGCCAGAGTGACGATGGGTCATGGGCAGAAAAAGCCATCATTCCACATGATGAGACTGTCTACTCAGCCACCTTCAGCCCCGATAGCCGCTATGTGGTGACCGCCAGCCTGGATAGGAAAGCGAAAATCTATGGCCAGATAGACGATGGGTCCTGGCTGGAAAAGGCCATTGTTTCCCATTTTGTTTCAGTTACCTTCAGCTCCGATAGTCGCCATGTGGTGATCACCAGAGATAATGGCAGTGCAAAGATCTATAGACTGGATACCGATGGATCATGGGAAGAAGAAGCCATCATTTCCCATAATGGAAAGGTCAAGTCAGTCAAATTCAGTCCCGATAGTCGCTGTTTAATGACCTCCAGTGACGATAACAAGGCGATAATCTCTGGCCAGGATAAAAACGGATCATGGCAAGAAAAAGCCACCATTTCCGATTACCTGAGTCACTGCTCAGCTGGTACAACAGCCTGGGAGTTTCTTGAATCAATTTCCGGTTACCTAAGAAAGTGCTCAGCCAAATTCAGCGCCGATAGCCGCCATATGGTGACCGCCAATTTAGGTGACAAAGCGAAAATCTATGGTGAGAAGGACGATGGATCATGGGAACAAAAAGCCATCATTTCCCATAACAAAAATGTCTACTTTGCCAAATTCAGCCCCGATAGCCGTCATGTCATCACCTGCAGTAATGATCTCATGATGAAAATCTATAGCCTGAAGATCGATGGATCATGGAGAGAAAAAGCCATCATCTCCTATGATTGTTTTATTACATTAGCAACCTTTAGTGTCGATGGCCGCCATTTGGTCACTGTCAGTGTCGATGGAACGTGGAAAATTTATGGTCAGAACAGCGATGGATCATGGGAAGAAAAAGCCAGCACTTCCCATCCTGGTATTATCCGATCAGCGACCCTCAGCGCCGATGGCCATGTTTTGACCATCCATCAAGATGAGACGGCGAAAATCACTGAACTAAGTATGAATGAATGATGGTTTGCTGTTACTCACTCATTATTCTTCTGCAACACCTGCCCGGCAAGAATCAACGTCCTGTTTTCCTGTTAGTTTCGCTGACATCAATGTTATGAACTTTC
>NZ_JAHHPS010000542.1:0-1367 GCF_024606275.1 Endozoicomonas sp. SESOKO4
ATCTTCAGACTCAGTCTGGCAGTACAGGTTCTTTCTGGTTATTGCCTCTCTGTTCTATTTCCTGTTTCTACCCTCGCCAATTCTGGCTGTAACCTGTGAAAAGTGCAACTTCGATTATGATCATGAAACCTACACTTTCTGCCCGCGCTGCTTCCTTCTGAATGATCACCTTCAACATGACACAACTCCTTCCCAATCGGCAACGTCAGTCAACCCTTATTTATATGCTGGTCCGGAAGGGGATGAAAGCTGGCGAGGGATTCAAAGCTGTGACTGCGGGTCTATTTACAGACTTGAAGATTTTTCATCTTGCCCGATATGTCCAATTGGAAATGAGTATCTTCAACTTAACAACACATCTACCCAATGGGCAACACCGGTCAACCCTGATTCAAATCCTGGTGTACAATCTGATGAATCCCAGAGATCTCTACAGCTTGCCATAAATCTTTTTAGCAATGTAGCAGAAGGAATGACTACAAATTTGGTTATCTCCCCTGATGGCCTTTTTCAATCACTGGCACTGATACTCATGGGAGCTACCGGCGAAACTCAGCAATTGCTTCAAAACTGTCTGGGTAAAAGTTTTTCTGAGCAATACGGTGCCGCAGCATCAAGCGCAACATTTTGTGGACAGGACCAATACTGTGTTGCAAATTGCATACTCGTATCCCACGAATCTCAGCTTCAGGAGACTTATCGTGATAGGCTCAGGCAGATAAACGTCGAGATTCGTGATAATGTCAACTTTTCCAACCATGCATCTTTGGAACAACTCGCCCGGGAGCTCAACAAACTATTTTGCGAGTTAACCCGTGGTATGATTCCATTTTTCTGCAACGCCCGCGACTGGGGCTCATCTCATCTCGTAGCACTCATAAATTCTGTTTACTTCATGGGACTTTGGGATAAGCCTTTCAGAACCCGAAGTAAAGGTGAATTTACTTTACCCAATAATCAAAGAGTGATTTTAGATAAATTTTTGAGTGGAGAAATCAGATCTTCCCAATACGCTAGTCAAAATGATTGGCAAGCAGTAACCGTTTTCTACCATGGAGCGCATGAAATGATATTGGTGTTACCCCCGGAAGGAATAATGCCTCAAGAGGTAACGCCAGAAATAATAACAGCATTATTTTCATCATTAGACTCCGAAGAAGCCGATCCATCCAGTTCAACCATCTCTCTCGAACTTCCACCGTTTAAAGTCGATTCGGAAACGGATTTGAACAAAGCTTTAAGTCAGGCAGGTTTAAGTTTCCTTTTTGAAAAGGCCAGTTTGGGAAATATGCTGACTCTCCCTGCACCTCTCAACAGTATGATTTTTAGTCAACATTGTGCCATGGAAGTTAATGAAGCAGGAACCC
>NZ_JAHHPS010000543.1:0-1352 GCF_024606275.1 Endozoicomonas sp. SESOKO4
CCTTCCGTGGCGAACTCACCGCCCAATGGCGTGCCGAGAATCCGGAACTGATCAGTGGCGAAAACTCCGCCGAGGCACTGCTCAAACGTATTCAGGAAGAACGAGCAGCTCAACAACCGAAGAAAGCCCGAAAAACACGCACACAGCGCAAGGTATTAGCTGATAAGGCTTGAGATAATCCTCTCCACTCGCGGGTTCCATAACCCGCTTTAACCAATCTAACCATCTAACCAGAAGAACAAAGCAGGTGATGCTGTGACACAAAAAGGAATCGCGATTCAGTGGTTCATCGGCACGGAAATTATCAAAGCCGATTTTGACGATCTGGATGCCTTGACGCAAATAGAACAAACAACGGAATGGTGGGAAAAAGAAAAGTTTGAGGCCAAATATAGAGTCGACTCACCAACTCTGATCCCTCAAGATGACGGCAGCTATCAGCTTATTCTGGAATACTCAAAAGCGAATAACCCGGATTTAGTTAACAGTGATGTCCGCTGGGGTAAAGCAATCATCTCATTTACACTAGGTGAGCTTTCTGGCGATGCCGAGTGGCAGGATGATGACGATGATAAGTGCAGTGGAGTTGCAGTCTGGAAGCGTCTCGATGGCCCTTTAATCGGTAAGAAAAGGACATACAAGACAACCAAGCTTGCACGTGATCAGGCGTTATTTCGTACCTTGCTACTTGGTGAAGATAAAGCTTGTGCCATAACGGGAGAGAGCACTCAGGCAGCACTTGATGCGGCTCATATCATCCCAGCAGCGAAGGGCGGCATGGAGGTTATAGGCAACGGCATTATTCTTCGTACTGACTTGCACAGGCTTTATGATGCCGGAGTATTCGAGATAAACAAAGATGGCACTTTGACAGTTCTTGAAAAGAAAGGGCTGTCGAGAGCTTACAAAGACCTGTTGGCTACGAAAAAAATCAAAGAGCAAGTTATCTCACGTATTAATGAGGCTCTGGATATAAAGTAAAAATATAAACGTCATTTAACGTGTGTATATAACGGCTATTGCCATGAGGGGCTGAATGAGTAGTAAAATAGGAGAATTATCCTGATGTGATTACTCATAAGGTCTGGTTTTGATAATGGTTCCCGGCTCGAAGTGGTTTAAGTTTGATTTTCATGTTCATACAACTGCCTCTGATGATTACAAAGAGCCAGTTATATCGAGCCGTCATTGGCTTCTGGCTTGCATGGACAAGGAGTTGGATGCTGTTGTTATCTACGATCACAACACCGGATCAGGGATAGATGATATTCAAGCCGAGCTTCAGAAAATGTGTGCTGAGGCTGAGCAAATCCCGGGGTCTAGAGAGCTGACTAGTTTTCCTGGTGTAGAGT
>NZ_JAHHPS010000544.1:0-13951 GCF_024606275.1 Endozoicomonas sp. SESOKO4
CCTTCCGTGGCGAACTCACCGCCCAATGGCGTGCCGAGAATCCGGAACTGATCAGCGGCGAAAACTCCGCAGAGGCACTACTGGCAAAAATCAAGGCAGAACGTGCTACAGTGACAACAAAAAAGGGCCGCAAGCCCCGTACCCCAAAAGCCTGCTAGACCGCCGAAGCATAAATTGCCCATGAAAATCGTCAAACTCTGTTTAACCCATTTTCGCTGCTTTGAGAAGGCCGAGTTTGAGCTTGGCGAGCGCATGACCTTGATTATTGGCGATAATGCCAAGGGTAAGCATACCGCCCCACACTGTTGCGACTGTTAAAAAGGACAGGGGGACGCACCGACAACGATCATTGTCGTAAACTCAAGGATGAAGCCAGCCGAATATACAACACCCAGGCACAGGCAGACGATAACGCCCAACCTGAGAACCTGCCAGTCCTGATTTATTAAGGTACGGGTCGACTATGGGCCGGGCAAAAGACCAAAAAGTCGAATCAGTTCAAGAGTGCCAATATTGCCTTTGGCTACTATTGCGGGCTGAAACCCGATGCCCAGAATAAAAGATTAATGCCTTGGCTGGAGCATGCTGATCGTATCGCTTATCAGAAGCGATCAGAAAGCAATGGTCTGGCGGCTGTGTTGGACACGATTATCAAGATGATTCCGGGAGCCACCAACAGCTACTACTCACCGAACTATAGTGAACTTGTCGTTGAGTTTGAAGATAACATTTTTCCGTACTCAGACCTGAGTGATGGTCAGCGCAATATCATTACCCTGGCGGGTGACCTGGCCATGCGATGCGCCCACCTTATGGATTGTACAAATAACCCCGGCCAGGTTGCTGACCAATGGAATCGAGGCGTTGAGGATATTGTTACTGAAGTAATGGGGGTTGATAATCCACGCAGTGATCTCTACCAAAAAATGATGGAGACGGCTTAACGAACTTCATGACGAGCATAATCGGCTGGTTGACGAGTTTAAAGGCAGAATGACTGCATCAATCGTGCTAATAGTCTCAAAGAAGTCAAGATTGACTTTTATAGTTTCCTGAAGTAGGAATACGCTTTGAAAACTAATAGGAAATAAATATGAGTAAAAACAACACCATTCTAATTTCATCAGCACTATTGATCATTTCAGCATGGCTTGGGTCCGGCATCCTATTGTATAAAACCCCAAATCATGCAGAACTTGGTGACATGTTTGGAGTCATTAACTCACTCTTTTCAGGGCTTGGACTTGCGGGTTTAATCTACACACTTCTACTTCAGAGAGAGAGCCTCGAGACCCAGAGAAACGAGCTGAAAAAGCAAGAGACAGAACTCAAAAATCAAAGAAAAGAATCTGAGAAACAAAGATTCGAGAGTAGTTTTATACAAATACTTCAGATCCATAACAACCTTACCCGTTCTCTGCGAATATTCGATGAAAAAAGTGACAAATTCATCCACGGCGTTGATTGCTTCTCATATCTATTACAGGAACTTTACGCCATGAATCCTGACTTTACAGGAGTGACCTCTGGAATTTACCCAAGAGATAAAGAATCCTTCCAAGAAGCTTATAATAAACTGAGAAATAAATATGATAATAATTTCAGCCATTACCTCCGTTCAATCTACCACTTACTTAAATTTATAGACAGTTCAAGCATTGATGAAAAAAGCAAGCCTCCATTCTATAAAATGGTCCGGGGACGACTGACCTCAGACGAACTCAGGGTTATTTTTTATAATTGCATCTACCATGAAAAAGATGACTTTAATAACCTGATCGCAAATACCGCACTCTTGAAATATATACCTAACAAAGAGTGGAGTGCCGAGTCAGAAAAGTACAACCTGAAACCAGAGTCCTTTGGCTGAAGATACGCCGAATAAGTCACTCATCGGGTTAAGAGCCACGGGATGAACTCAACCCCATCACCATCGGGCCATAAGCCCGAACCAGTCAATTAAGACCGGCTGGGCATTTTACTCTCAGCCAACTTCCCCAGCCAGTTTTTGGGCGACGTAGTGCTCTCAAGGCAAAACTCAACCTCTGGCTTGCCCCTCATTTGTCCATAGACTTTAGAAAAAGATTGAAGCTCTGATATTGATACTGACTGTTGGCTACCATCAGCGAACAGCAGATTAATGTCTGATCGACCTGCCGCTTTGTAGACAACCGCAGCCTGATGGTTTTCAGCCATTAATTTCTTCAATAGCCCTTTCATATTTCCGCTGTCAGAATCATTACCCACCAGCAGAATGGCTTTTTCAACTACTGGCTCATTATGGTCAGATACCTGCCACTTCCCTTCTATGATCTTTTGTCCATAGTTCATTTTGCGAATCTCACTGCTCAGCTGACTATGGGCTGCTGCATTTTCTTGAGTACTCACTCCCTCCCGATAGGCTGAAATAATACCTGCAGCGCCCTCTGACGTGAAATTTGCGACATCCAGATTTTCACTGTGAACTTTATTCCTGCCCATAACCCTCTCCTTATTACTTTTCTAGCAGTTTATAACAATGTTTTAGCCTGATAATCACAATAATTTCTGCTACTGATCCCGATCAACCCAGACAAAGTGACTGTTATCCAAAACGGTCTCTCCCTGCCATCGGTAGGCTGCCAGACGGCCTCCTTTCTTCGCAACACTATAATCAACACAGGCCACGTAGTCAGTTAACTTTTGGGGTAAACCAGATAGCCAGTAGTGACCGATAAATACTGGAACTGAATCATGGTAATGAAAACGTCCAGTCTCAACAGGTACCTCTGGTAAAGACCCCACACCCGGACCAATAGCCACATCAGCGAGGGTTTTAGCCTTTTTATCCCACCAGCGAATACGTGTAGCTATGCGCTCTTTTCCGTCTTTATCTTTAAAGCTGGTACCATCTGGCAGATCAATTTCAACGCCCTTTAACAGGTACTCAATGGCAGTGTAGAGCGAATGTGTTTTATTGGATGCCAATGTATAAGCTTCAGGTAGCAGACAATTTCTGTCATCCAGCCAGGGTTTAGCCAGCTCAAGACTTTCCTGATGCCAGCAGGCATGAACTAGCCGAATACCTCCAAGATCAAGAAATACCGGAAGGGTCTTAAACCACTCAATAACCTCTCTATGCTGTGGTGATCCCAGCGGGAATTCATCCAGAAAAGCCTGATGAGCTTTCTGGTTGCCAGGTTTGCTATGTGACCGAAGGTATTCCCCTTCCTTTGATGAATCTGGAGTGGCGTAGCAGATCGCATTGAATTCATGATTACCCATCACTGCAAAAGCAGCCCCTGACTCTACCATCGAGCGGCAAATATTTATGGTCCGTTGCTCCTGCAGTCCCCTGTCAATAAAATCCCCCAGAAAAATAGCTTTTCTCACAGGATGGGCAAATACTCCTACGGTTTCTTTATATCCCATCTTTTGCAGCAGAGCCTCAAGCTCCTCAGCCTGCCCGTGAATATCTCCGATAATGTCGTACATGCTCTTGCTGACGATGACCAGTAACTCTGAGTTTTACTACCAAAACACATTGATTAGTCTGTGACAAGCAAATCAAATTTTATAACGGTAAAATAGCCCTATATGGGACAAAAAAGAATTTTATAAGATGAAAAGATCACAGTTGGAAGTACACCTTGCTCTGAGAGAACTACTCGAAAGGGGCAGTATTTCACCTGATGAATATCGCCTGCGCCTGGCCAGTTTGGGCTACTTGGCAGAATGTCTGGTTTTGGTAGAAGAAAAAACCATGGAGCTTATTGCAGGACTTAAACGTATTACTGAAGATGATGGCAAAGAACTAACGATGGCATTGCAGGCTTATCTCAGCTATTCATACACACTGAACACCAGATTTTTTGCAGCGTTTTTTTCTAGAACGATACCATTGGAAGTAAAAGTAAAAGCTCTTCAAGTACAGGAAGTTGCTGATATTGCACGACCAACCCCGTCTTATGAGGCACATAATCCTGCCCAAACACTAATGGAGGATGACCATAAAGTTATACAAATGCTTATGGCCACGGGTTTTTATGAATTGGCTGAAATGGCAGAGCGAAACAATGCCATGCAATTTATTGAATATGCATTTGGTTTGTTTGAAGTAGAAATAAGTAGAGCATATGAAGCAAAAGCCAGTGGGAGTAAATCGCCAGAACATTATGAAATTTCTAAACAAATCATCAAACGCTTATCCAGTGGCATTTGGAAAAACCAACAAAAAAATGGTGAGACTATAACTTCCAAAGGCAAAATGGCGGAGGCAATGAGTGAGCTTTTATCAAGTTTGAAAGATTTAACAGATTGGCCGAACAAAAGCATTTCGGACAAAGAACAAGTTCAAAAACTGAGCACTGTACGAAACATGATGATTCCGACCAAGGAATACATACAGAGAGAATGGCTCAAACACGCCCCGGATTCAGCATCCAAAGGGGGAAGACCAAAGAAAGGCTCCAAACCTGAAACTTTAAATAAAGAAACCCTGCGACAGGTTGCTTTAACAGAGTTTTAGCTTGCTACTGCAATTTTTAATAGTCCGAAGTTCTCCAATAATCAGCCATAGCAATAAAACAAAGGAGACATTGCTATGGCTGACCAATCTAAGGCCAACCTCAGTGACACTCATCCAGATCGCTGGATCAAACTGCCAGAAGTTTGTGAGCTGACGACATACAGTCGAAGTTCCATTTATCGCCTGATTGCAGGAGGTGCCTTCCCCGCCGGTATACGCTTATCGGCAAGATGTACTGTCTGGCGCGAAAAAACAATATTGGCCTATATGGCAATGAGAGAGAACGAAGCTGCCAACCAAACAGAGTTTGTACAAGGTGCCTGAAAATGCAAGCAAATGGAATTAAGAAAATGAAAACAGATGAGAGCCAAACAACGAAAACCGGAACTGTCCGAGAAGCCATAACTTACTTCGTAAGGATGAGTTTCAAGCCATTCGATGTCAGTGACGCCAGGGACGACTACCAGCTAGAGATTCACAAGAACCGGCAAATCGGTTTTGAAATTACCATTGAGAGAAAACACCAGGAAGACTTGATCGCTACGGTTGACGCAGATATTCAGGTTTTCAAAACACTCTTTGGTGCTGATGTGACCCGGCAGGACATCTCAGAGGCTTTTTCTGAAATTCTTCATCACCAAGAGGTTTGGAAGCCTTGGAAAAAAAGACTGCCAGGAGCCCATTGGCTGCACTTTAAGCCAACAGACAACTACTGGGGGATGGTAGAACTGCTGGCAGAACAAGAGAGTATTTCATCGGTCAGCGCCAAAAACCTATTCCTGATCAGTTACGTAATGGCTGGTTACCTGGTTAATCTTGCAGAAAATTGTGAGCAAGCAGGGCATGTTGCTCCTGCGCTGGAACGATTTATTAAAAAGCATAGGTTACTGACCAGAGAAGAAGCAGGAAGGAAGCTGGAAGCACTTAATCCATTTGGGGAGGTATATTTATGAAAGCCTCACCGCTTAAACGGCAAGACCTGAAAATGGCTGAAGCATTCTTGAACCATTTGGCCGGACAGGGGGCCTGCCACCAGTTCAGAATCATCCACAAAAATGTCAGCGCCCAAAATATCTGCGGTACCTTTGCTGAAAGCAAAGACCGGTTGATGCGGGCAAACCAACAGGGTGCAGACATTTTTGTTGTGGTCAATGAGACTGATGGCAAAGGCGGTAAGGATGCCAATGTGGTCGGCGTGAACGCTGTGTTTCTTGATCTTGACGGTGCGCCTCTGGCGCCCGTTAAGAAAGAAGGAGTGTTACCACCACATATGATCACAGGAACCAGCCCTGACAAGTACCATGTTTACTGGAAAGTGGAGAATTTCCCAGTCGATCAATTTAAACCAGTGCAGAAAGCCATTGCCAGACGTTTTGATGGAGATTCTTCAGTCTGTAACCTTAGTCGTGTAATGCGAGTTCCGGGCTTCCTCCACCATAAAGGTGACCCGTTTCTGAGCAGTGTGTTAGAGGCTCACGACCACAAGGCTTACACATTGGATAAGGTCATCGAGGGGTTAGGACTTAGCATTGGTGAAGTCAACCAATATAAGCCTTCCAGCCAGGTGTTAGTTGATCTCAATGTGTCATTGGGCGACGGCGAAAGAACAGCGGCATTGACCAGCCTGATTGGTTCCTGGATACGGCAGGGATTCGACAACCAGCGGATATTGGCAGGGCTTCGGTTATGGAACAGTCAAAACAGTCCACCTTTATCGGATGAAAAACTGGTAAAGACGCTGAAGAGTATTCGTTCATCGGATGATGAAAAAATAGCGGCAAATGACCCGATTCTGTACGAGTACAATACCCGCTATTCTGTTGTTCGCGTCGGCGGCAAGACAGTGGTATTAGATCGTGGGGCGTCGGGCATTGAGGTCGCTTGCATGAGCTTTGAGGACTTCAACAAAGCCCAAATGAACCGGTTTACCAGAGATGGCAAAAGTGCCTCTCAATATTGGCTGAAACACCCTAAACGAAGTCAATATGAGCAGGTTGTTTTTGCCCCAGGAAAAGCGGCCAACGACGATGTATTCAATCTATGGCAGGGCTTGAGCTGTGAACCCATTGAAGGTGATTGCAACCTTTACCTGAACCATATACGCGACAATATATGTAACGGTGATGAGCAGATATACGATTACATCCTTGACTGGATGGCTCACCTTGTCCAAAACCCTGAGATACTGATTGGCATAGCCATTGTTCTCAGGGGCAGGCAAGGCACCGGTAAAGGCGTATTTGCCTCTTGGTTTGGCAAGCTGTTTGGCAGACACTACAAGCAGATTACCTCTACTGAGCAAATACTGGGTAGGTTCAATGCCATTCTTGCGGATAGCATTCTGGTATTCCTGGATGAGGTTTACTGGCCCGGTAAAAAGGAGTTACAAGGCTCCTTAAAAACCCTGATTACCGAAAAGCGCCGGATAGTTGAGTTCAAGAATAAAGATGCGACCCCCATGGATAACTACAACCGGGTGATCATGGCCACCAATAATGACTGGGCAGTGCCTGCTGGCGCAGAAGAGCGACGGTTTCTGGTACTTGATGTCGGTAACCAGCACCAGCAGGACGCCGCTTATTTTGAAGCCATTTCAGAGCAGATGAATAACGGTGGCCTTGAAGCCCTGCACCATCTGCTGGTAACCCGGGATATCTCTTCAAAGAACCTCCGGGATGTCCCTAAAACCGATGCATTGCTCGCCCAGAAAGAGCAAAGTATGGGGCCTGCTGAAAGTTGGTGGTATACCTGCCTCCATGATGGACAGCTTTACCCTCATAATCAGGAATGGCCAGAACATACCGATAAAAAACAGCTCTACGAGGCTTTTAAAAACTCAGCAGGGTCTAAAGCTGAATATACCGCGAATAATGCCTTCTACCGTAAGTTGAAAGAGATGTCACCAAACATCAATACAAACTGCAAAATACGGGAGAAGGGTAAACAGTTCAGGGTCGTCAGACTTTCAGACTTAAAAACCAGCCGTGCTGATTTTGAAGCTTTTCTCAAGCAGCCTGTGGAGTGGGGGGAGTAGGTTCGACCTACTCGCTCATCTATCAACCTATTCAAAGCCTGCCAGGTGATCCGTGTTTCCGGGTTAGGCAGGTTTTTTTTTTTGCTTTTAACCGCTGCTCTAACTGCAGTAAAAAAAAGTAGTTACAGGATATATTTATTTTTAATATTTTTTGAGTAAAAACATGGATACCCGTCCCAGTCCGGTATTACCAATACTTCCAGATGTGGCAGGTTTCAAACAAATATTAAAAAGCCGCCCCAAAATTCCAGAATTTTTTTTCAGTTTCCATTTCTGGGAAAATCGCAAAAATCCGACTTCCATCTGAACCACAGGGTTTAGGATTCCGAGATAAAAAGGCACCCATCCCCCTTTCATAGACCCCCTCTTCTTAAACGGCTATGGCAGGAATTAAACTTTCTCCCGGGACTCCTGGCAAAGGGCAGAGATTATTAGTTGGTGGGGTTCGGGGAAAATGACAAAGGTCAGAGATCAAAGCCCATAGAGATCTGCCAGTTGCCGAATAGCTTTTAACCGGTCGGAAACGGTATCGGCCACATGGTATGTTTCCATCAGCATCAGTGCCAGTTTGTCCCGGGTCATATCATGACGTTTCTGAAGCCGTTCCCGCTGCCTGCGTATCCCCTCTTTCACCGCTGGATGCACTAACAGCTTGGCCGCTGTTGAGTGGGGGTTGGTAGTACGATAACCTGCCTTCTTTACAGCCTCAGCCACCGAAGAAGGGTTATTGATATATTCCTCGACAAATGTCCTTTGTCGTGCGTTGAGTGCCATCTGTCATCCATCCCTGAACTAGAAAAACCTCTACTTATATTTTACCAGATTGCTGCTCACTCTGACTTTGTTGAAGTCACCCCATAGCCCAGTGCCTTGAAACCTTTTCCAATCTCCCTATCGACACCGTCAATCTTAGAGAGCAATGTGCTTCGCTCCTCTCGTATCTCCTTTAGGGACTGCTGGCCGCATTTATCAATAGGCTTGAGGTAGAGAGTAGTGTTTAAATTGTAATGATTGGCTGCAATCTCATTAATAGTCACTAACCGACTTTTAGCACCTGATTTTCGGCTAAAATAATTATCAACAACGAACTCAACAGACTCCTCTTTTAATTGATTCAACGATCTCCCGGGAAGATATTGATCAGAAACATCTATAAACTGTATTAGCTGATCTGACTTATTCGCTTTAAATATCAAAAGCACTGTAGAAACTGGGCTACCAGCAAATAACTTTGGAGGTAAAGCAATAATCGCATCTAAAAGATTGCTTTTAACAATCCGCTTTCTGATCGTTCCTTCTGTGTTTTTCCTGAACAAAACACCATGCGGCACAACAATAGCCATCCGTCCATCTTCAGGCCTCATACTTTTCAGCATATGGATTATATAAGCGTAATCAGCACTGGTCTGAGGAGGAAGCACGGTATCATATGAATGAGCATGAAATTCATTTTCTTCAGTAGAGTTATGTTTATACCACCTTTTTTGTCCCCAGACCGGAACTGAAACAACCGCATGGTAATTACCCTGAGGCACAATACTCTTATCACACCCTATTGCGTCTAATTTTTGTAATGGATCACTGGATGACAGTTTAAAGTCAAATTCACTAAATACCACCTGAGTGATTTTACCCAAGGCTATCATCTGCTCATCTTTCTCTACCCCATGGAGATGGGATACCTTTGAGTTAGCAAAGGCAGAAAGCAGACAACCGACACTACAGGCTGGATCGTAAACATACTCATCCCCATTAACATCCATTAGCTTAACATACATTTTGGATAAACTGCTCTGAACCATCCTATAGCTCGCTTTGCGGCCTTGATGTAACCACCACTGGTTTAGAAAAGCGATCCAAAATGAGCAAACAAGGCTGCTTTGATTCCCCCAACTCAAAGAACCGAAGAGCTCATCCAACCTTATCCTCATTTCTTTCAAGACAAGGTTTTCTACTGCCTTATTGGTAACATCATCACTCTGCTCAACTTTAAAATCATAGTAAAAGTTTAAATAATGACTTCCAGATCTAATGGCCTGTTCAACAGAATATTCAGATGTAAGCCCCCCTCCTTCTTTCACAGATAGCTGAGCCTCATTCGGTTCTCTATGCTGTTCGTGGTAGTAAACGAAAAGTAAAGAAAATGTCCAAAAGAAATAATCGGGCTTTTTAGTTGAAATGATCAGAGCTACAAGATCTCTAGCCATAGTTTCAATTTCATTTACACCCTTTGTACCATTTTCATGCATGAATAAACCTCAAAGCGGGACATAAGTTATGCCATCAAATCTTCCACCATTGTTTGAAACTCCAGCTGACGGCTAACCATCAACTGCTGGTAGAGTCTTCTCTCTTTACTGATCATACGCCAGAGTGATAATACCTGTTCCTGTATAGATATAACTGGCAGAGTAATCACAAGAGACTCAAGCTGCTTCCGCCGGACAGAAGGCACAGTGCTACCCTCTTGCATCAAATGCCCCAGATGAACCTTATGGTTAATTTGCCAAGCAAGAAAAGCCGGTAACACCTTCTCAAAAATTGGCTTTATTCTGTATATATGTGCTGCAGTAACGACTGGCAAATCGGTAAAAGTATCCTCAATATAACTTGCTCTTGGTTGACCTCTCGACAAAAAAAGAACCTCTCCTCCCTGAACCCAGTGCCTGCTTCTAAATAAATCACTGTTTTGTACTTCTAGCTGAATTTTGGCCAGTTCTAACCGATTCACTGGCCTATCTGACTGAATATCCTGGCTTCGAATAACGTAAGTATTGCCCTCAACAAAAGGCTGAATGCTTTCTCGAAACGGATAACCTGCTGATATTTCGAACATTTCACCCAGTTCTGTCTTCACGAATAGTCCTCGACTAAAAAAATTAAAACACAGAAAGACTTTCTGAACTAATATAAATGATAGATGTCCAAATGGACAGTTGACACAAAAGCATTGCGATTTTTCAAATGCGTTTAAATAGTTCGAGAGACTCGAAGAACCAAGGGTTAAATGATGCTTTCGGGCATCAGAGATAAAAAAGATCATCAGCCAATAACAAGAAGTAGGGTATAAAAGATGTTAAAACACTTTTTTGATATACAACTGTCCGAAGGCAGCAGCTTTTCTCACATACTCGTAATCTATAAAATCCTTCACGGTATTATGAGCGGTAAGCAATATCAAAGTATTGCGATAGGCTTCCCTGAATACTATTGTGATCAGGGCATCAATGGGACTTCAACCATCGGAAAAACACTACGCATCTTTTCCACTTATTCGCAATTAATCGAATTAAAAAATCATCCATCTCTGAAAAATATTGCCAGCTCCGAAGAGGTAAATTTCTCTCCCATAGCTGAAGTCCCACCCCACGCAGTCCCGGTTCGCTTCATAAGAGATCGGTCCGTGGATCACTACTTCCTTAATTGCAGAAAGAATGAAAACTTTAGAGAGAAGGCAGGCGCGCTCCGTCGCTTGCCCTGTATATCCTTTACCAGCTCTGGTTTCTCGTCCCCCCATAAAAAAAGACACTGTTTCTCAGTATTTGTACGTCGCGAAGATGCTGATCAGCACATTACCGGTCCATACACCAATTACGGACTAAGTCTCTCTGGCAGTACAGTGCCGTGGTTTGAATAATAATATTAAGGAAGGACTTTTATGTTACTGGCAAACACCAAACAACAACCATTAGAAGCACACTCTGAGGCGATTGCTGAGTTAGCAGTCTGCATTAGAAGACACTTTTTTAACCCGGAGTTCCTTGAACATTTTGGTATCACCCCAGTTTATCTTGACGAGACAATATATCAGGCAGGACTTGATCATGATATTGGCAAGGTTGCTTCCACTTTTCAGCAGTATATACAGTCAAAGATAAAAGATAACGAAGACTACGAGCCATCGGGGGAAGATACTCGTTTTGATATCAACCAGGTACCGCTCCACCATGAAATCTCTTATTGGTTAGCAGGCCATAAAATTGATTCAGGTCTATTGCCAAAAAACATTTACCTGGAAGCCTATCTCTATGCAATCTATTGGCATCACGCTAAACCCGACAGAGATAATGATGAGCAAGATATCATACGCGACTACATTCGATGCGACGAACAGGCTATTCGAGAAAACCTAAAACAAATAGGCCAAGAACTGCCAACACAAAAGCTGTATTCTATCCCGGAGCACTTTGCTGACAAAACAGGGAAGGCATTCAAGATCACAGCAGAATTCAACCATTCATTTGATAACGAGACTGCCCTGGAGTTATTTGCCTCAATTCAGAAACGTAATATAACCAATACAATTGTTCGTCTCTGCCTTGTACTGGCAGATCGTACAATTTCTGCACTATCCGCAGAGAAATTACAGTCAACGCTTAAGCAAAAAGCCTATCAAGAAATAATAGAAAAGCACTTTTGGTCCTCCGAGAATTTATATCCAGCTATTGAGGACTATATTAATCAAAGCAAGACATTAGACCCCATACGTCATGACCTTCAGAGCGCAGCGGCTGAAGGGTTAGCCAGATTCGATCATATAACCTGTGATGGACCTCCTGGAGTAGGCAAAACTCGCATAGCATTAATGGCCTCGTTACTCCGCAAAAAACGGTCTGATGCTTGCTCACCACTGATCTGGATATGTCCCCGCGTTAATGTCTGTGAATCCATCCTGAATGAATTACAAAACTGCCTTCCAGATACATTAATACACCTGAAAACGGGTACCTCATCCACCTATATCTGTAACGGTGAAACGCTGCAGGATTCAAAACAGTCGAAAGAAGATATTACCATTACCACTATTGATCAAATGGCCAAGTGTCTGCTCTCTCACCCTGACCTTGGTGAGATTAGTCACTACCTCTCGGCCAGTGTTGTCTTTGATGAGTTTCATGAACTTTTTGAGCAGCCAGTATTTATCCCCATTCTCCATGAGCTGGCAATGCTTAAATACCTTCAAGGTGGGCGAAACATCACATTAATCTCCGGAACCATTAACCCATTGATGCTTAAGCTCTTTCCAAACGAATTTAGCGTGCCCGTCAAATGCCCATCATTTAACAAGTCAACATATCATGTAGTTGCCAGCAACTGCCCTTTTGGTGAACATGGAGAACCTCTGATCAATATTGGTGACAACGCCCTGCAAATAACCAATTACGCAAAGTCTGCTCAAATATCTACCCTGCATCTGAGAAAAAACGCCGTGATTCCCTATCATGGCCTTTATACCGAGCGAGACAGAGCCAGCCTCTTTGAAAAACTGATGACGCAGTGTAACGCTGAATGCACCAACCACCCCGTAAATGTTATTTCAGGCCCAGCTGCCCAAGCTTCATTAAATATCTCTCGCAAGAATGGTTTCATCGAAATCTCCACTCCTGAATCCACCCTGCAGCGTGTAGGCCGAACAAACCGATTTGGAGAACACGACAATGCATCATTAATATTTTTCTCCGATCCAGAGAAAATAACAAGTAAAAACTCATTAACAAAAATCAATAATCAAATATTCATTCAGCAAGGAACAGAGTACTTTGCAGGGGCTTTCCATGAATACCTGGCATTGTGCTTCAAGCATCAACAAAAGCTCACTATTTCTGAATTAGCTGAACACTATTATCGTTTCCATGATCTTATTATCGGTAATGAAATATATCTATCACCGTCGGAACTTTTCAGCTTCAGCTCTGTAATAGTTGACGATCTATTATCGATTCCTGAAAAAAAATGGCAGGAAATGCTCTCTAAAACAGAAAGAATAATGGAAGAAAAACTACAGGGCTCAAACTTTATAACGGTCAAGCAGATTCAGGAAATCTGGAAAGAATCGCTATCCGGTTTTGTACAGAAATCACAGCTGGATGAAATCATTAGTATAACTGGGAAAGAGCTAAGATCACTCACTCAAAGATGGCGAAAATGTGGACAAATAACAATGTTAGCCTTGTTAAGTAAATCTCAGGAAGTCTTCCAAAAAAACCACTGCTTTGAGCCTCTAAAAAAACTCACGGTTAATAACGAAAAAACCTCAACCCGGTTGTATTTAAGAGGTAGATCCATTTATGTTACCGCTCCTATCCTCACTCTCTATTTATCAGATGATAACACTACCAATAAAATTAGTTTTGACGGGTATACCCATGAGTCAGAAGACACACTCACCATATCAATAGACAGGATCGATGGCGACCATAATCTTGAGCGACTGAACGAAGATATCCTGCGAACGATAGACCATAAACGATACCAGAATCACTCTAAAAGTTATCGTTACGGGAATAAGAGGTTCAATATAGGGCAACGCATCATCTTTGATGCTCAAAACAACCACGACACTCCTTATTACCTCTCATGGATTACAGATAGTCAGTCAGTTAATTATGAATTACTGAACAATATCATTC
>NZ_JAHHPS010000545.1:0-1111 GCF_024606275.1 Endozoicomonas sp. SESOKO4
AGGGAGAGACTGTGGATGAAGCGGATGTTGGCATAGTGCAATGACAGGCAACATCAAAACCTGCCGAAGACCATGCGCTCACTGGCGCAAATCCTGCTCGATAACGCTTCTCTGAATCAGACGAGCAGGGATGCTGATCGGGATATTTAAAAGGTATCCAACCCCAGGCCTGTTCTCTTTCTTTTAATCCAAACGCTCCATTTATCATTTTGATATCAGAACAGTAGGTACTGTCATAGACGCGACCCATAAAGTGATCAGGATCCGATAGACGAGCTGTATCAATGGACAGATCATTGCCGTGCTGATCAACGACGCTGTTACAGGTAGAATCAACAAAGCTCAGAACGTTTTCTCTGGACGATAAGCTAATAGAGAACAACACACCACTGTTTCGTGACGATCCGGGCGTAAGAGTATCCATTTCTGAGGATACCGATATGACTGTTTTAGTGTTTTTCATCGTCAACTGCACTTGCCCTGTTTTCTGATCACATTCAACATTCATTGCAGCCGGTTGAGCATACCTTGATCCCTGCACGCCCTGTAAAAGAGCAAATTCAGAGTGCATAAATCGATAGACGAAATGTTCCTCTGGTCCTATCCCGTCAGCATCGTCAGTGCAACCCAGATTTACCGGCTTAATCCTCCTGTTACTATTCGCTGGATCAAGTACCACCCTAATGTTGTCTGCAACAAAGAGACCAGCTCCCTTCAGATCCAGAATACCTGCCAGTGTGTGATATTTTCTGGTCGGGGTTGCCCCAGCGTTCCCTGTAGTAACTGTTGCTGTTGAACGGCCTGCCTTTATGGGATTTCTGGAATTGATTTCGATATTCGCCAGATAATAAACAGAATCATTACGGGTTGCCGACATCACGTATTGATTCCCTGCGCTTCCCCGAATCACAAATTCAGGCAGAATATCCGTTCCGTTTCCCACAAAAGCCGAATTATCCGGTAACTGAAAACTGTTGACCCTTCCGGAGCTGCCGGTGACGGGCTCCGACAATTGCAATTCATAAACAGCTCGCTGCCCCTTTTCGGATGAACGCTCTGCATCAAAGATAAACAAGGTTGGGTGGAAGGTTCGAAGAACCTCATAATCCAG
>NZ_JAHHPS010000546.1:0-7910 GCF_024606275.1 Endozoicomonas sp. SESOKO4
CTCTCCGACTCGTTGGAACTTATAGTAATCAACCTCCTCACCATTGCATATTGCCAGTGTACGACCACCTACGATACTGCCTTCTTTTTCAAACAGCGATAGCGGATCTTGACCAGAATAAACCGATTCAAAGACTGTTTCACCGGCGCGAGCAAATTCCGACTGTAACTGACGACCGGAAGCTAACTGTGCAGGATGAAAATCAAATGCGTGGGCAGCCACTACTAATTCGAAAGCCGAAGTATTGGACAATTGAAAATTGAGAGGATTAACGGGCTCTGCCAATTTGCCGGAAGAATCCAGTTTGAAGAAAAGTGCCGGGTCTTTGAGAAAATCCAGAGTATCAGCCAGTAATGGTAGAGGTAGTCTGGATTTCCAGTCCCCCACCAAATATTCTTTATCAGCAACTAACCTTTCTGCCAGTAATTGAATGAGCCTTTGCCGGTTTTTTGGATCAGTGCAACAATTTTCTAGATATTTTTTATTGTTAAAAAAGAGCACAAAATTCAGATACCGCTCAATGTAATCTAATACAATACCAGGGTTTTCTGGCCGTAACTTTCTGTTCAAAAAGTGCAATTTCCCCTTATCGAAGGGTTCAGATTTAAGCACTATGTCGTCTTGCTTCTTCAGAATCTCTTCCGGAAGCATATGAAACTTCTGTTCAGGAAAATAAGGATGAACAACATTCAAGGCATGGGTTTTAAAATCGTTGTCTGCATTCACTTTTTCAAAGAAAAAATAAAGGATATTAATCTCAAAACCTTTGCTAACTCCAGGCCTAATCCTTAAGATGTCCAACAATGAATCCTTTGCTGTATCGTTTAATTCCTGAAGCAATGTATCATTCAAATCATTAATGACAATCAATAAAAAAGGATTAGCTTTCACCAGTTTTTTTAATAACAAACCAAGTTTTTCTTCATCTGCCTTATATCTTTTTGAGGCAAAATCATATACCGCATACAGGGACATGCGATATAATTGATCTCTTTCATTATTTGTTTCTAATTCAGCTGTTACGATCTTAATCAGTACCTCTTCAAAAAAGACAGGGTCCTTGGTGAAAGTACTGTATTGATTAGAGAAAATGCTTTGATAATTAACAGCCCATTTCTGGTCATTAAGCGAATCCAAAATAGCTTCTTTTGTTATAAATTGAGCCGGAACCTCTGATAATTCACAAAAACCGTGTGATAATTGTGACAGGCAGTACTCTTTGTTTTTTCTTTTAATGTGTTCTGGAAGGTCTCCAACCGCTATCATTCCTGAACGAATGAGCTCATTGTACAAGTCATCATTTTGATTTTTAAAATACTCAGGGAGAGTGCCCAGGGACTCTATTTTCGCTGTAACATCCAGATATTCATAAACAAAAACGGCTAGTTCCGATGGTGTTCGATAAGGAATACCATTCAAACTCGAATATTCAATAAGAAAATCAACATCATTTTTTAATTCCTCAGGCAGGTCATCGTAAGAAAGTCGAGAAAACTTATACTTGGGATGAGCTAATAGTAGATCTTTAGTCAGTTTATCTTTGGGTATTTGGTTAATATGAAAAACACCAGTCCGTACAAATTCTTTCATAAGGATGGGTGATTCTAAATAATGGTTATCTATTCTTTTTCCAATATCGGTTCTGGGAAGATAGTCGACAACGGTCATAAGCTCATCTTGCGTGAGTTTATCAATTCCCTTCTTAACGAGTTTTTGAATCAGCTCGGCTTGCTTGTCGGTCAAGATAGCAGTGTTCACAGCAGAAAAGGTTTCAAACCTTGAGGTTACTTTAGAATTTTGATGAACATGGGTGACGTCCAGTTTGCGTTTAGCCACTTCAGGGGTATCTACATTTAAAACCACTGCTCTTGAAGAGATGCCGATCTGTTTTTGTTCTGTTACGGGATCTGATGTGAAATCAGCGAAATTGACTCCCAGTGACTCACCGCTGACGGTTCTGCCAGAAACATTGCCGCGATTCGCTTCAGCATTGCCTTTAGCACTGAATGTAGAGGGATTTGGTCCATGATCATATGAGGGTTGAGGTAATTGATCCATCGTTTTTATCCTGTCTTTAATTGTCCCTAATTAAAATGAGGGTGAGCCCTCCCTGGAATACATATAGATATTGACCCATAAGTTGACCAAAAGTTCCAAAAAAAGAGAGATCGCAAAATAGTGATTTGAGCAAAAAACTCAAGCCACTTAAAAAAAGAAGGCCGCTGGCCGGGTCGGTGCTACACGGAACAATATCAATAGACGGCTAGTCGCTATCTCTGCGAAACCGTGCCCGGATTAAGTTGATGATCTCTTTCACCATTTTCCCCATTCCCGGCCGCTGACCTTCTGCAAAAGGCACAGGACGACAGAGTTCCATCGCCTGAATACCGATTCGTGCCGTATAGAAACCGATACCTGCCCCCGTGGCGGCCTGAGTGCTGATCGTGCTGATCAGTTTACTGGAAGCCAGATCTGCCAGCTGGTCAGTCATCAGGTCTGTACTGCCAGCCAGAGCCATTTGGGTTAGCGCCATCTTTAACAATCTCATTCTTGCGGACAGGGAAGGACGGAGACCATAAATCTGGCAGATTTCATCCAGCATCTTCAGGCAACGCCAGCCTGACAACATCATATCCAGCAGTGCCAGTGGACTGATGGCGACCAGAATGGCCGCTTGCTGGCTGTGCCGGGAAATTCTGGCGATGGCCTGTTCATCCAGACTTCGGAACAGCTGCTGGTCCAGGTGCTGAAGGGTTTCAGCATCATCCGCATAATCAGGCAGAGTGCTGAGGGCTTTTTCCAGTAAAAGTTGATGTGGCTTGTTCCGATAAAGTGCACTTAATTTTGCCAGCCAGTGTTTGGCTTGTCCGCAGGAGCGGGCTTTAAGAATGCCCTTGGCGTTTGCTTGTAATTGTTCGACGCCTCTGAAGTCTTTCTGATAGCCAAAGTATTCCCACGCTGCTTTTCCTAAAAGACCGATAAGGCCAGCAACCAGCAAACCAAATACTGCGGCCAATGACCAGTGGGTTTGGCTGAGGAAATAAAGGAATTCTACGGTCTGCCAGGTGGCCAAAATAGCCATCAGGGCAAGAATGCCTTTTGCAGCACGGCCCAGAAAACGCAATGGCTTAAGTGATAGCGTGGGATCACTTAGTAGTGGCAGATTCGGATCATTGCTCAGGGATTTCGGAGTTTCCAGTTGAACATTTTGATCCAGGGGAATAAAGAATTCGTCTTTTTCTTGGGTGGGTTTCATTGAAATTTATCTCCCAGCAGATCATTCAGAACGCTGTCCAGACGGATGTGCGGTAAACGGCTTCCGTTGTTCAGTTTTAGTCCGGCTGGAGGTAACAGCTTGCGCAGATGCCACTGCTGGCAGTTCTGCCAGTAATCATCGTCAGGATACTGCTCTGGCAAGGGAGGATGCAGAAGAAGGCCGGGCCCCTCTTCTGTATTGCCTTTAAGGACTCTCTGACCGTGGTGTTCGGCATAGGTTGTAGAGCGGACAGAGGCAATGGCTTCGCAGCGGATATCGACTTCCCTGAACCTTGCCTGTCGCTGTGACTCTCTGACCAGAGAAGCTGTCAGAGATCGCACCTGCTCATGCTGATCAGGCAAAACCTGATCGATCTTACTGGCAGCGAAGACAATCCGGTCAATCCGGGGCTGAATCAGTCGGCGAATAATATTGTTAGTGCCGTATTCAAAGTTTTGCAGAACCTGGGTCAGTGACATCCTCAGGTTGTCCATGGCTTCCTGACCCTGATTCAGGCTTTTCAGCACATCAATAAGAACCAGCTGGCGGTCAATGCGTTGAAAAGTATTTTTGTAGAAAGGCTTTACCCAGCGTTTCAGATAATGCTGGTAATTCGTTTCGCAGATTTGATAGAGCGCATCGCCGGGAGCAGCCGATTTTTCCTCTTCACTCAGCTCCACCAGTTGTGGCAGAGGAATAAATGGAAATTGACTTTCAGGGCTATCAGGAGCCAGATGCAGTAACCGTCCGGGCTGAATCATCGTCAGCCCCTGTTGCTGGCAACGTTTCAAAAAATCCAGTTGTTGCTGCCAGAGTGAGTTCAGTCTCCACTCGTGCAGAGGCTCCAGAATATTCAGCGATTTCAGCTGAACCAAAAAAGGATCTTCTGGCATGGCTGCTGCCAGTTTTCGGCTTTGCTGACACCAGTCTTGATAACTCATTTCCAATAGCGGAAGATCCAGTAACCATTCCCCGGGGTAGTCATGTATTTCCAAATAAAGACGACTAATACCCGGTTTTGTTCCCGGAATAAGATGACTGCGGGCGCGGTATTTGATTTCCAGCAAACATCCCGACGCCTGTCGTGTGGCGCTGGGCCAGGCTTCCCTGTCCAACGCAGTGGCGCTCTCGAGATAGGGAAACAAGGTCAGATCTTTCAGTGGCGATATTTCTACACCTAGTAGACGATTCTGCAAGGCGGGTGGCAATGCGGTCAGAGCAGCATCGGGGTAATAGCGAAGCTGATGGATAAGGCTGGTGATCAGGGTTGTCTTGCCACTGCCACTAAAGCCGGTAATCCCCAGACAAACTCTTTTATCAAGCAGACGGTCAACACTTGCAGCCACCGCAACTGACGCTGAACTGGCCAGGCTTTTCGCCCTGTCGCCGGTTCTTTTCAATCTCTGTTTGAGGTATTGCTTTCGCACATCAATCTTCTATTTTTCTGTATTCCCCTGATAGTGCTGTCAACTTGGGCTATTTTCAAGAGTCGTCAATCAGCAGGGCAGGCTCTATGTCCTGACGACCCGGATCAAGGCTCCAGCGGCAGTTTTCAGAAAACTGACTGCTAAGATAATCTGCCTGCTCCGGCAAAATACGGTGGCTGTTCACCAAAGCCAGATATTCAGCCGCATTCGGTCGATAGGGTAACGCCACCAGCGCCATATTCAGCTCTTCCAGCAAACGATCGCTTTTGAATTGATTGCATCGCTTGCAGGCCGCGACTACATTCATCCAGTCGTCTTGCCCACCCCTTGAAGTCGGCAGGATATGGTCGCGGGTCAAAAACCGGCGTGACAGGAACTTGCCACAATACATGCACTGGTGATTATCACGTTCGAATAGAGAAGAGTTAGTCAAGGCAGGGTTGGTACGGGCAGGAAAGTGTCGTTTACCGCCACAGGCAATGATGCTGGGTAATTCAATGACCGTCTGGGTGCCAAGCCATCGGTTATAGCCGCCTCTTACCCGATATATGATATCGCCAAGACTCCAGCGGATCAGGTCTCTTGAATAGAGACACACTGTCTCCTGCCAGGTCAGCCACTCCACCGGTTGTCCGGCAGCATTCAGTCGCAGAATATACATAATTCAGCTCCCGCTTTCTCATCCATGACCCTCTTTTATTAACTTATCGAAATGAAATGCCCTTGCCAATGCCCCACTCCCGACAAAAGCCGCGCCCATTCCAGAGATGCAACCACAGGCGTGCTGTGCCGAAATCAGATAGTCCTCTTTTTCAGGGGGAAGTTTAGCTCTCTTGTGACAGAAGAACAGGAGAGTAATATAAGTAATTTCCCTCCTGAAAAGCGATTGATCAAATATCATAATAGACAGCTACCTAGCAAAAAGAATCAGGCCAATGTCATCAAAAAGAGAACCTGTGTTTTATCTGGACCTATTGCGTGTTGTGGCCGCAATAGCTGTGATTATGATCCACGTGCTGGGACCCTATCGCGAGCTTTACGGACAAATCCCCATGTCAGATTGGCTCACGGCAGTCACTTTTAACAGTTTTTCCCGCTGGTGCGTACCCATTTTTATCATGATCACCGGCATGCTGTTTTTATCGGACAAGCGCCCTTTTGACCTGAATTACTTCCTGAGACGACGGGTGATGAAAGTTCTGGTGCCCTTTCTTTTCTGGGCCGTGTTTTATTCCTTTCTGGCAGGACTCACACCCACTTTTGATTACGAGTGGACCAGGGCTATTAATACCCTGAAAGAACTTCCCTATGAAAGTACCTGGTACCACCTTGGTTTCTATTACTATTTTATTCCCCTTTATCTTGTCATCCCTTTTCTGAAGCCTGCTGTGCAGGCCATGCCCGATGACCTGCTTAAATTTATGGCAGGGGTCTGGTTATGGCTGACATTAAGTTACCTGATCAGGATCGAAACTTTCTGGCATATCAATACACTCCTGTACGGTGGTTATTTAATCTGGGGATATTGCCTTGCGAAGTATGATACCCGTAGGTATCAATCATTGATTATTTTTGGCGGTATTCTTGGACTGATACTCACTTTAGGCGGAGTGTTCTGGCTTAGCAACGAGAAAGGAACGTACAGTTCTGGTCGATTCAACTCTTATAAAACCATTAATACCGTTCTCGTGGCAACCATGGTTTTCTGCCTGGCCAAACACTACTGCGATAAAATTCAGGGGAGAAGCAAAAGCATTATTTCAATTCTCAGCCGTTACAGTCTGGGCATTTACCTGGTGCACCCTCTCCTGCTCTGGCCCGTCAGAGCCTACGACCTCTACCCAGCGAGTGCTATTATCATGATTCCCTTCTGGACTGTTGTGACCATGCTGGCCAGCACCGCAGTGGTCTGGCTACTCGGTCGAAGTCGTCTAACCCACTGGATCGTTCCCTGATCCGGAGGGTGTTGCAAAAGTAGCGGGCAGAGCTGAGTCACTTTTTAAAGCAGTACCAGCGAAGCTCAGGACTTTTGCAACAGCCTCTCTTATTGTCTTTTGAATAAAAATAGCTGTTTGATTATACGACTGCAGTTTTTTTCCTGCTCTTAAGGCTGTTAGGCATGGGCTTTTAATAAACAACGGTCATTAATGCAAAAGTGCTTTATTCTGAAGCCCTTGAGCTTTTTCAGTCCAATGGACCTTCATGTTTTGGTCATAAGGGATGAGCAATTATGATTATTTCGTCAGCACATTTGATTATTTCCCAATATGTAACTAGCTTATTCTATGGCAATTAATCTTCAAGCCAGACAACTACACAAGATCATGCATAGTGTCAAAGATACTTTATACACACTTATCAGCTTTCGTGTTAATATTTTTTAATTGAATAATTGGAATATTCAGACTTATCGACTTACACGCTTGCTATAGAATGTACTTGGAATGGCCGAATAAAATTATTCAGGATCTTGGCATTTAAACAGATTAATAAAGATAACTTTTCCGATTATGAAGTCAGCAATTATTTTTATCTGGTTATTCATGACTGCTTCACATGCGATAGCTTCTCAACCCTTGACTCTCTGCCGTCAGGGAGCTTTAATTCCGGCTTACACAAGCAAGTCTTTTCCGATAATACTTCCTATTGAAAGAAACAGTGTTGAAAAATTACTACTTGATGCCTTCAAGAAAAAAGAAATACCAACTTTCCCAGTTTGGAAAAACCACTTTCTAGAGAGTGCAACATATAAAGTAAAAAAAGAGCTTAAAGAACTCGATCACAAAAAGAACACAGAGTTTTCTGAAAAAGAAAAGAATAACCTCTATCCATTAGCCGACGAAAAAAATGAGATTATTAATAATCAGGCGAATGTCTTGAATACTTTTTCATTCTTTTTGCCTGATACTGCTAAAAATGCCTTTTTGAAAGGGAATACTGGTGACATTCCCGATATTATCAGTCTGGGTAATTCAAAGGAAAATCTGACAGGAAATGACAAAGTTGATAGTGATCGGCAGACCAAAAAAGGGGATCAAACCGAAAATCAAAGGCAACAAGGATCATTAAAAGTAAAACTGGGCAAGCGCAGGAGAATCGACTCAAACCTCAGCTTAAATACTCCAGACTTGACACCTCAAGAGGCAGCCGGGCATTTCTTAAATACTATTAATAAACTCACTGAGAAACATGATTTTTCTATCGAAAGAATAATCGAGAATGAAAAA